>NZ_JAPZQJ010000321.1:0-1414 GCF_027530405.1 Microcystis sp. LE19-41.2A
AAATCCTTATCTGGCAAGAGACTTAATTGATTAGTTCGCTCTAGATAAAAAACAATTGACAAAAATCGCTAAATGCCTTTCTATATAAGGGTTACATCCCTTATAATCCCCGTCCATTGCATAACACAAACCGAAGAGCCCAATTAATCTTAAACCCTACTAGGGATTGAAACCTTACTCTAGGCTCGGATCGGGCGGAAATCTACTGGTTCCAATTAATCTTAAACCCTACTAGGGATTGAAACGTTTCCATCAAAAATGATTTGTCGCTAATTTCTCAGCGTTCCAATTAATCTTAAACCCTACTAGGGATTGAAACTCAATTTCTGGCAAATTGTATAATTCTTTAATCAAGTTCCAATTAATCTTAAACCCTACTAGGGATTGAAACTTTCCAATTAATTCTGGATATTGCAAATATAAAAGAGTTCCAATTAATCTTAAACCCTACTAGGGATTGAAACGGGGCCTTTGTGAATATCTCTATCCTGTAGAGAGGTTCCAATTAATCTTAAACCCTACTAGGGATTGAAACCTTGTTTGCTGCAACCCGTTCCGAGGCAATTGTGAGTTCCAATTAATCTTAAACCCTACTAGGGATTGAAACAAGCTTTACAAAAATTAATATTTTTAAATATCCATTCCTGTTCCAATTAATCTTAAACCCTACTAGGGATTGAAACAGCAATCAAAAGTAGCAGATAATCTTCTGGAAGGGAAGGGTTCCAATTAATCTTAAACCCTACTAGGGATTGAAACTTGTCCCTTTGCTAAGACAGACTCCCGGCGCTCGCGTTCCAATTAATCTTAAACCCTACTAGGGATTGAAACAACAGCTTTTCATCCTTGAGATAATCTAATACAATCTCGTTCCAATTAATCTTAAACCCTACTAGGGATTGAAACGAGCGATCTAAATTGAATACTTCATGATTTCTCAATCCGTGTTCCAATTAATCTTAAACCCTACTAGGGATTGAAACATCAGTAGATAAATCTTTAATCGCTTTTTTGATAGTTCCAATTAATCTTAAACCCTACTAGGGATTGAAACCCCGACGGGTAAACAGATTTCGCCACAGTAACCCAGTTCCAATTAATCTTAAACCCTACTAGGGATTGAAACCAAATAGCTGAGTATCTAAGCTACGGAATTGATTGTTCCAATTAATCTTAAACCCTACTAGGGATTGAAACTCTCTCTAATTCTGGAAAGCTATTGTTTTGGGCAGTTCCAATTAATCTTAAACCCTACTAGGGATTGAAACATATCAAATTATTTGCAACATCTCAATAAATGCTGGTAAGGAAGCCGAAGTCAACCTAGAAAATGAACCCGCACTCGTGAGAAAGCATCGACTTAGGTTGCACTGAGGAAGAAAATCTGCTTTAACTAAGGATATGCTTCTTCCCA
>NZ_JAPZQJ010000097.1:0-1340 GCF_027530405.1 Microcystis sp. LE19-41.2A
AACTTTTCTGACTTTTCTTCAGCCATTTATGAATGTTTGAATGATGCCCATTTGAAACATAAAAAAGAACTGGATTCCTTGCTGACTCTACGATTTCAGAAGTTTAATAAATCTCAGATTATGAACGTCTAAAGTATAGCACCACCCCAAAACCAAGTGCAGCGTTATATCGTCTATCTCGACGGGATATGTCAGGAGTCCACTCGCTTGAAACCCTACGCTCAAAATTTTCTCGCCGAATTATACGGGATTTTACCGGCGCAAGTGCGGATCGTTGGCAATATTATGCCCTATTCCACCACTAATCGCGCCTTAACCGATTCCGAGCGCCCTCTAGCCGGTTTCTGGCAATGGGTGGAAACAAACGGTCAGAAAGGGCATAACGGTGTAATGGCTTTAATCAATCTGCGGAATTTATTTAAGATCGTGGTTTCGGCCGATGATCGTTACGGACCAATTTTTAATCAGGGTTCGGCGGGAGTGATTCTCGAGGCATTACTACACAATGATTATCCCTTGGGCAGTAAGATACCAATTACTTTTATCGGTTATAGTGGCGGCGCTCAGGTTTCCTTGGGTGCAATTATCTATCTCAAAAAATTCCTGAAAGTACCCATCGAAATGATTTCTCTAGGGGGGGTTTTTAGCGGCAATGTCGGTTTTTTGCAGTTGGATCGGTTCTATCATTTAGTCGGTGAACGGGATACGGTAGAACCGATCGGTCGGACGATTTTTCCCGAACGCTGGCCGATCGCTTGGCTTTCCTACTGGAATCAAGCTCGTCGTCTCGGCATTATCAAGATTATCTCCCTGGGACCTACCCATCATAACGGGGTTATGGGTTATATGGACGGTGAAAGAACCCTCGCCGATGGTCGCACCTGTCGCCAGCAAACCGTGGACACTGTGGCTAAATTAATCTCTTTTCCTTAGCTGCTCTCAAAGTTCCCCAGAAAAATTGAGATTGACTGATCATGGCTATTTAACACTGGTTTGGGGCTATCCTCGCCAATTCCAGCCCAATACCTGTTCCCTCTTATCAAATCGGCTCGATTTTTTTTCTCAAAACCCTTGACAAATGGCGAGACTTGCTTTAGACTTTATGTATAATGGAAATTCGTGCGCCCATATATATAGGGTTTTTGAGGGAAGATAAGAGAGAAAAAAATAGACTCAAAAATCGGGATGGGTAGGAATAAGGATAAAGGTATGAACACGGAAAATTTCTCTCCCCGACAAGCATTAAACAAAGCATTCCTGAGTAGGGATAATTCATGAATTATCCCTACGGAATTATCCCTACGGAATTATCCCTACGGAATTATCCCTACGGAATTATC
>NZ_JAPZQJ010000340.1:0-1385 GCF_027530405.1 Microcystis sp. LE19-41.2A
CTCCAGCTACATCAAATGTTCCAAAAAAATATAGAAGAGTTAATGCAAATTAGCCGCTATCGGTTGAAGGATTACATCAAAGGACAAAGAGCGATATCGCTTGCCCTATCTACCTTCTAGCTCGCTTGTCCCCCTCTCAGCATAATAGTTCCTCTAGATGAAGCATAGTTCAGTATCTCATCAATAATGTCATCTGTCGTTATTAGCTGATCATTGATACAATTATGAGCATAATTAAGCGCGATTTGATGCCAGTCATCTTTAGGGTTGAGTAAAGCGATCCAATAAAAGGTGTCGGCAAAAATTTGCTTCATAGTTAATGTTTAGGAGTGCCGTAAATATAATGATCATGTTGTTCTGCACTATCGGTTGGTAAGGTATCTAAAATTTCTTGAGGAATATCAGCAGTGAGTTCTTCTATAAATTGTGCAAAAGGTTTAGATTGTTCTTGCGATCGATTATGTTTGATTTTGGCTAATAATAAAAAGTCAAAAACTTCTTCTATTACCTCATCGGATACTGTTTCAATTTCATGAATTAGTTGTTCTTTGATAGTCATAATTTTACCTTTGTAAGTTCTTCAAATATAGCCTATATCAGTTATCAGTGATTAATTCAATTATAGTCCATCCCATAATCCCATAATAAGTCTAAACTATGATTTGAATGATTGAATGAATACTATGATTGTGTTGTATTCAGCAAGTCTTCATCAATAATCAATCATAGTCCATCCCACACATAAATCACAGTTAAGACGATGGATGTTGCTGTTGTCGCAGCCTTTGTAAATTTTCCCGACTCTTAACAGTATTAGGATGATTCTCCCCTAAAGCTTGCTCGGCAATTGCTAATGCTTGTAAAAAGAGCGGTTCAGCTTCTTCATACCTTCCTTGAGATGAGTATAATTCTGCTAAATTGGTGAGGGAAGTTGCTACATATTACTGTAACATTAGGGTTTTTGAGTTTGCTCACGCCAAAGTACCACTTTTTCATAAAGACTAGCAACAGTTTCATCAGCAAACAGATTATGTTTAATTTCTAGATAGTCAGTTGGTTTCCAAAAGGTATCACTCCTAAAGATGGCAGCTTTGGCGATACCCATTCGTTCGTTTAGAATTTCAATAGCTTCACGATGCAATTCAGTGTTACGAGGTAAACTAGGGAAGTCAATTTTCATGATTTATCTCCTGATTCAGTCATTAGTAAAATAAATTCGACAGGATTACATATACGCATTATACCTGGCTCTTCGGGAATTGTTATGCAAATAATTAACTTAAAATAAAATTCGATGAGAGCGCCTACGCTCAAAAGTAGCTGAAATCCATACAGGGAAGGACTTAAGGCACAAACAGGTTAATACCAAAAGATAGACAATTGAG
>NZ_JAPZQJ010000054.1:0-2203 GCF_027530405.1 Microcystis sp. LE19-41.2A
AACTTTTCTGACTTTTCTTCAGCCATTTATGAATGTTTGAATGATGCCCATTTGAAACATAAAAAAGAACTGGATTCCTTGCTGACTCTACGATTTCAGAAGTTTAATAAATCTCAGATTATGAACGTCTAAAGTATAGCAGTCAGTTTAGCTGTTTCTTGCCATTTTCCGTTTACTTTCTCAAAAACGTAGGCTGCACCTTTGGTTCCGCCACTTTCAGATGCTCCGACAACAATGGTGTTACCCTCAATAGCCGCTGGTGTTCCAAACTCATCTCCATTTTTTCCATCGCTGGCACTCAATTTTGCCGTTTCTGTCCAAATGCCATTAAGGTTTTCATAAATATAAACCGAGCCAGAGTTTGGTTGTGATGCATTGCTTTTGACTGCTCCGATGACAGCCTGATTACCATCGATATCGATATATCTACCAAAAAGAGCCCCCGGTGAGGGATCGCTGGCATAAATTTTGCCGGTTTCTGTCCAAATCCCATTAACGACGTTATAAACGTAAACACAACCTGAATCCAAGCCTTTCTGATCGGAGCTAGCAGCTCCGATCAGGATAGTGCCACTATCGGTGGAATCAAAAGAACTGCCAAAGCGATCTCCTTGTTTCCCATCACTCGGTCTAAGTTTAGCTGTCTGCGTCCACAGTCCTCCACTCTCCCTGAAAATATACAGGGCACCAGAACCTCTCTTCCAAGAGCCGACAAAAGCTCTGCTGCCATTCAGCCTGATGGTGTCACCAAAGAGGTCACCTGCTCTGCCATCTTTTGGCTTGAGTTTCGCTCTCTCTGTCCATACACCATTAATGTTATTAAATATGTAAGCTGAACCAGAGTCCAAGCCATTGTCATCATCTTGAGCGGCTCCGACTAGGAGAGTATTGCCATCGAGGGAGACATTTTGTCCAAAGGAATCATAGGCTTGTCCGTCGCTGGCCGTGATTTTAACTAAAGAGTTATCTTCGATAGAAGTATTGCCACTGTCACCATCGTCGCCCCCCAAGCTATTGTCAAACATTTGACTAGCATCACCGAACAGAGCGTTACTATCCCCTGTTGCTCTCAGGTAATCTTTGCCGCCTTGGGTAAACTCAATCATGGCATTCCCTTCGCCATAGAGAGCGTTATAGTTTCTTCTTACTGCTAGGGAATCATCTCCAGCCAGCATTGGAGGTTCTAAAATCCCATTAATATCACCGTAGAACAACTCAGAGTCACCTAAATATTTTAGGTTATCGTTTACACCTGGTTGTCCTGAAATTGCCATGGTAGAAGTATCCTTAATCAAAAAAGTTTATCCGATTGACAATCCCCGAAGCGCTGAGGCGAGGGATTCTCGAAGCTCATCACCGTGCTTTCTGGTTTCCCCAGCCCACATCCTACACGATTATGTCCTATCCGAACCAGAAATGTTGAATCCGTACATAAAACTTTACATACAAGCTGACTAGAACAGGCGTTCGCTTAGAGAGATTAAATTTCCCTCTTGTGATCAAACCCACATTCCGCACCCTCAACTGTCACATAAGCTGTCCCCCTCCAGAGACTTGAGTAAAAATACTTAGCTGGTGAAGGTTTTCTCGGTGGCCGCTAGGGGGGTCTTGAGACCCCTAATTATGAAAAAATAGGAATTGTTGGAAAACTGAGGCAGTGGGCTGTTCGACCAGGAATCAATCAACAGAAATTGAAGTCAAAAATCTAGACCATCTGGGATTAGTAGCCGGAATTATCGATGAAATAGGAATCGTTGAAATTATCAACGAACAAGTCTCAATTGAGCGAGGAGAAATTGTCACAGCGGGGCAAGTCGTCAAAGCAATTATCCTGAATGGATTGGGATTTGTCTCCGGGTCCTTGTATTTATTTCCTCAATTTTTTGAAGATAAAGCAACCGAACATCTCCTGGGAGAAGGCATCGAAGCAAAACACCTGAATGATGATAAAATTGGTCGAGTAATGGACAAACTTTATCAACTGGATGTTTCGGGGATTTTCCTACTGATTAGTTTAGCGGCCGTGAAAAAATTTGGTGTAGCGACCGAGAATTCCCATTTAGATTCGACTTCTCTATCAGTGGAAGGAGAATATAAAAAGGAATACCCAACAGTAGAAATCCTGAAATCAGGAGCAGTGGGAGAAGAAATTGAAACCAGACAACAGCCAATAAAAATTACCTACGGATACTCCCGCGACCGA
>NZ_JAPZQJ010000015.1:0-2153 GCF_027530405.1 Microcystis sp. LE19-41.2A
CTATTCCAATATCAGCATTAAAAAAAGAAGGGTATCCTGTATATGATGCGAATGGAGTCATTGGTTTTTACGATGAATTTAATCATCTTGAAGAGACATTAATGATTACATGTAGAGGAGCTACTTGCTATATTCTGACGACGGTAGGCGGAGAAACGAAGCCGATAACGGTGGAGGAGTATCGAGAGAGGCTGGCGGAATCCTTGGTTAATCAGGTGACTAATTTGACCTTATTTCGTTCAATTTGGGTTCAGCCGGAGGAGAGGGGGAAGTTATTACAAATACTGCCCGATGGGGGGCGATCGGCAAGTATAATTAGGACACTAGATGAGTTGGAAGCTTGCGATTTATTTGATGTTTTGGGAGAGTTAGGTTATGGTTTGCACCGTCTGACTCGTCTGGAAAGGGCGGAAGCTTTTAGTTATAAACAGGGGGATTGGTTACGCGAAATGCCAGAAGAAACGGCGGCGACAGTGAGGGCGATCGCTTCTCAGTTTGCTAAGTCGGGGACGGAAGGATTAGAAAATAAGCTCATTTTTCAAGTGCCGGAAGTGACTAAGGCTGGGGGATTGGCGGCGTTAAAGTTAGTAGGTAAACCCTCTGAGATCATACAGGAAACTAAGATAAGATTGTTGGCCGCTTAGGGGTTTCTAAATAGAACAGAAAGCGGGTTTCTAGTAAATAGCTAAATTAAGGCTCAGATTTTGTTAAGAAACCCGCTTTCTCCCAGCTTCTTTCTCCAAGCTTGTTGAATGGTATAATATCTGATTAGGATAGGAATGTTATTTTTATTGGGTGATTCCAAGAGAGTGGTGGGTTACGCTATCGCTAACCCACCCTACGCATTGGAGGGGGGTGAGTGCATTGGTAGGGTGGGTTAGACGGCAACAATCTAGGCGTTAAAGTCAATCTAACAATCCGTCGTAACCCACCGTTTTAGTCAACCGAAAGGATGTTTGATTTATGTTTGAAAATAAGATTGATCAGGTTTTACACGCGTTAAAGGAGATGTTGGGATGAGTTGGACAGAAGTAGCTTTAGTCGATGTCTGTAAACCAAAGCAGTGGAAAACTATTCCAATATCAGCATTAAAAAAAGAAGGGTATCCTGTATATGATGCGAATGGAGTCATTGGTTTTTACGATGAATTTAATCATCTTGAAGAGACATTAATGATTACATGTAGAGGAGCTACTTGCTGAGATCATACAGGAAACTAAGATAAGATTGTTTGCCGCTTAGGGTTTTTAATTGGGGATTGGTATTTGAATGTTTATGATTGGGCAAGGGAGTTATTATGAGTCAGGAAAATGATCGGCAGTTGCCCGATGGTTGGCAGTGGGTAAAGTTGGGGGATGTTTGTGAACTAATTATGGGACAATCTCCACCTAGTTCTAGTTATATAAATGAACCCCGCGGACTACCATTTTTTCAAGGTAAAGCCGACTTTGGTAAAATATCACCTATTCCACGATTTTGGTGTTTTGAACCCATTAAAATCGCTGAAGTAGGAGATATTTTAATTTCAGTTCGCGCCCCTGTTGGACCAACAAATATAGTTGACGTTCAATGCTGTATTGGTAGAGGATTAGCAGCTATCCGTCCCAATCAAGATAGTGAACGTGATTTTATTCATGCAGCATTGAGGTTATATGAAAATAAATTAGTATCTCTAGGTAGTGGCAGTACATTTGAAGCTATTGGCAGAAAAGATTTAGAAACATTAAAAATCCCCCTCCCACCCCTAAGCGAACAAAAACGAATCGCCGCCATTCTTAATGAACAGATGGAAGCGGTAGAAAAGGCACGAAAAGCAACAGAAGCACAGTTAGAAGCCATTAATAAACTCCCCGCCGTCTTATTGCGCCGCGCTTTTAATGGAGAATTATAGTTATGCAAACAATAGACATAGAAAAAACACAGCAAGCATGGACAAACTTAAACCAAATACTGTTCATACCTCGTACCGAATCAGAAGAAAATCCCTATTATTTTACTAAATGACAGAAAACCTAATTAGGGTCTGCTGAATAAATCTAAAAACCTTGTTGGATAAGACTTTTGGACTTTTTTCCCCTCAAAAAGTGCCAGCCATTGCGGGGATCGGGGGAAAATTCAGGTACTTTTTCCCTGAAAATTAGGTAGTTGACCAC
>NZ_JAPZQJ010000001.1:0-1601 GCF_027530405.1 Microcystis sp. LE19-41.2A
AAACTTGAAGGAAAACTTGAAGGAAAACTTGAAGGGAAACTTGAAGGGAAACTTGAAGGGAAACTTGAAGGGAAACTTGAAGGGAAACTTGAAGGGAAAATGGAAACAATTCCTCTTCTGGTTAGGTTGGGACTTAATGAAGAACAAATTGCGCGGGAATTAAATCTAAAAGTTGAGATTGTTCATCAATTTCTTACCAATCAGAACAATTAAAACTTTTGAGAGATTGCTTCGGGGAGGGATTACTTTTCCCCAAAAGGGAGAATCTCTCAATCTCCCCTCGCAATGACAATCTTCCTTTCGGTATCCTGTATGGTTCTGGTAGCAATAGGTGAGAGTAGGGTAAACTTCTAAGTATTCTTCTAGTTTTGTTAATTTATTTTTAGCAAAATTTCTCCCTTTTTAGTTATCTCAGGATGAGGTAAAGATTCCCCTAATTTCTGATAAAGTTGTATCAGAGATTCTAGGACTTCTTCAGCATTTTTCACAGCTTCAGCATAAGTATTACCATGAGTCCGCCATTTTTGTCCAGGAAAGTCGGGTAAGCCAACTAGATAACAATTATCTTCATCAGACCACTGAAGCACTATTCTATATTTAAGTTTTTTCATCTTCTTTTCTCCTGACCTCTTCAATAGCATTTTTGACTTCTTGTTCTTGGTAACGTTTAAGTAGGTGGGTGGAATTAAATATAAGATGAACGTAGGTTGGGTTGAAGCATGAAACCAAACGCCCGATTATGTTACGCTACCGCTAACCCATCTTACAAATAATTGTGCCTCCCTACTTAGCATCTGCTCCGTCTTTTCCCGATAGGGTGATTTTTCCTGCATATAGAGGGTGTAACCAATGGTTGTGACTGCCTTTTCCCGGAAAATCAATAAATCCAGCTTTTTTGAGCATTTGTTTTAATTCTCTGATTTTTTTTGGCATCAGTCAAGATTTGCTGGATAAGGTAATTTGCTGGAGGGTGTGACAAGTCTTGTATAATTTTTGTTATATAAGGATTTCGACCATTGAGCGGTTAGTGGAGAAGCAGGGGAGCGGGACCAGGGAAGCAGGGGAGAGGGGGAGCGGGGGAGTACAGATTGTTGCTCTTCTGCTGTCTCCCTTTTCCTTGGCTCACCAGTGCTAAAAGATTTAGTCAATGCTAATTAAAAAGTCGGGGATTGTCTTTGATTTCTCTTGGTCAAAAATTAGAGTTTTCAATAAGTCCCCGTTCGATGTTCCTAACAGTAAGTCGCTTGTTTTAAGAGCGATTTAGTCTTTGTTGCCTGTGCCTTTTTTGTTGCTAAATCGTTACAAAACTAAATAAAAAAAGCCTTGACAATTGATTGACTTTAGGTAAAAAATAAGACCAACCTAATGTTGTTAAGACTTAGGAAAAAAGACAATTAAAAAAATCAATGGCGTTAGCTGAAGCGGTTAAACGAGGATTAAAATAGCCTTATTTTTTTATTAGAACTCTTGCAAATTAATTATATGTTATAATGATGGGTTAACTAATTTTCCCCAAAAAATTAGTTAATCAGTACATTTGTCCTGAATGAAAACTTGAAGTTTAACTTTTAACTCAAAACTCTTTAGAGCTGCTTTAATTT
>NZ_JAPZQJ010000383.1:0-2125 GCF_027530405.1 Microcystis sp. LE19-41.2A
ACGCTAGATGTTAAGTCTGATTGCCCGTCCATTCTCAATAAGCACTGTTTATTGAGAATGACCGGGGGAACTCTGAAATTTTCGGCTTAGTTGCTGGCAGCTTGCCGCCAACTCACTCCTCTAGATAAGTATTTTGACTCAGGCATCTTCCTCTTTTGAGACGTTGTGACACTTAGGGTGCGGAATGTGGGAATTAAAGCAAGCAAACAGCTTAAGTCGAAGATGTTCAAAATTGGTAAATCCATAACCCATTCTTTTAATAAGCTTTATTTTGGTATTCATTCCCTCAATTAATCCGTTGGTTGTCTGATTTTCAAAGTAATTACAAATACCAGGCAAATGCTTCTGGATCATGCTGGCACTACTTTGATATAATATCCCGCCTATTCTTATCCATTTTTCCAATTTTCTCTCAGCACCTCTGAACGTTTTACTACTTTGATAAATTTGTCTAATTTCTTCTTTCATCTCCCAGGCTATTCCCAAGCAGGGATGTTCTTTTAAGATAACTTCTAGTTGTTGTTTTTGCTCGTCCTTTAAGTCCTCTTTATTCTTCCATAATAAATGAGGTAATCCCTTTTCATGCACCCCCATTAACTTTCTCAATTTATTAAGCTCGTCATTGATGATAGCCATTACATGAAAACGGTCATAGATGATTTTAGCATTGGGAAATAATTCCTTGATCACTGCTGTAAATCCTGACCACATATCGACGCTCACTTCTTTCACTTTCTCCCGAACTGCGTCTGGCTGTGCCTTTAAGGCTTCCATTAATTCTTCTTGCTTATGTCCTTTAATCACATCTAGTAAAATTTTCTTGTCCAGATCTACGACCGTTGTTATGAAATCTTTATGTCCTTTTAAGTTACTAAATTCATCCAAGCTTATTCGTTCTGGTGCTTCCCACCTGACAGGGGGACAAGCAAGCTGAAAAGCTTATGTAGCATAGAATACAGACACAGACTCCAAAAAAAGATAAGTCATATTTACTAGATATGACCTAGATAACGAAAATGATAAGTGAACTATACCAGAAAGTCTTAGAGAATGAACTGGGGCGAGCCAGATATCTACTGTTGTTAATGATAGTTGGAACCTGGCAAATACTAAAGCAAGCCAAGTTAGAGATATTAGCAGAAGCACTACCAATACCAATCCTGTTTGACAGTCGGCGAAAAAAACTAAAAAGATTTTTAAAGCTGGAAATTCTGAATATTGAAAAAATCTGGTTTCCCTGCCTAAAAGAGATGTTAAAACAGCAGGAGAGATTCACAATAAAAGGATTAGTATATATTGCCATAGACCGAACGATTTTGGGAGCAATTAATATCTTGATGGTGAGTCTGATTTATGACAAGAGAGCCATGCCAATCTATTGGGAGATATTAGATAAAAAAGGAAGTAGTAATCTCGAAGAACAGCAGCGAGTATTAGAAAAAACATTGACCGTGCTATCAGGTCATAAAATAGTGGTGTTAGGAGATAGAGAATTTTGTTCAGTCAGTCTAGAAACGTGGCTTCAGAAGCAGAGTTTGTACTTTTGTTTAAGACAAAAACAAAGCACAAATGTGAAGACGAAGGAAGGGATTTATCAAGAAATGAGAGAGTTAGGTTTAAGTCCAGGAACTCAATTATTTCTGCATGATGTAAATATTACAAAAGAGAAGGGATTTGGCGAGTTTAACTTAGCGGGTAAGTGGAAAAAAACTTATCGGGGTTTTCAAACAAAAGAGCCTTGGTATATTCTGACTAACTTTGGAGATTTAGAGACGGCAATAATGGCCTATCAAAAAAGATTTGATATTGAGGAGATGTTCCGAGATTTTAAGTCGGGAGGCTATAGCTTAGAAGGTTCTCAATTAGCACCGAAATACCTATCAAAGCTGATAATTGTTATAGCTATCGCCTATACAAGTGCCACACTACAAGGTAAAAAAATTAAGAATATGGGAATCCAAAAATATGTCACAAGACCTGAAAAAAGATATAAAGGTCAACGCAGACACAGCAGTTTTTATGTGGGTCAACATCTCTATCATTGGCTCCAGCTACATCAAATGTTCCCAAAAAATATAGAAGAGCTAATGCAAATTAGCCGCTATCGGTTGAAGGATTACATCAA
>NZ_JAPZQJ010000226.1:0-3322 GCF_027530405.1 Microcystis sp. LE19-41.2A
AAAAATAGGCTTTTCGAGGGTAATTCTTGTTTTAATTCTCCATGTACGCAGTCTTTAAAAGCCTCTATTTCGTTCCAAGACACGATTAAGAGTGGCTTTTAGGCTAAGTATAATTACTTATCGCGTAAGTGAGATGCTCCCGCGTAGCACTGGCTCTGCCAGATCGTGTATAATATCACTAGGAGGGTGTTATACGGAAAATTTCCAACTATCATCCCGGTCGAGGGCAATATACGGAAAAAATCCTTAAAAAAACCTCTATAGGTGTATTATATGGATAAAATCCATGTATTTTATAGTTGGACTGCTTCAGTCTATCAGTAGGGACGTACCCTGAAAGTTGTCTGTTAGCGGCTAAGCGTTCTCAAATATGAAAAGCATGAGCAGGTATTGAGGGTTACAAAAATGACGAACCATTTGCCTAATGACGACAAACCGTCTCAAAAGGTTAAAGCTGGCAGAGATGCAGAGGTCGTTGGGGGGGACAAAATTACAAGCAAGAATATTAGTGTTTGGATTTCATTTTTACTTATCGGGGTGTTAGCTTCAGGAGGAATTGCTTGGGCAATCAATGCGGGTTGGCTTACAAAATCAGGAAATCCCCAACAGCCATCTCCTCAACGTAGCTCAAACTAAACAAGCAATACCTCGATCATCTAAATTCAAACTGGGAGTGAATTAACCTCAACTTTAGGGACTAATCTTATGCCTCAGAAAGGTGAATCTGGAAGAGATTTAATTCAAATAGGACGTGATAACGTTAAGAACTTTTTGGAAGTAAACTTTCACTCCAAAAACAAAAAAATCTCTTCTGAATTGGAGTATTATCTGGAACATTGGCATCAGTTCGATGGGGAGCAACAAGTAGATATATTTAATTCAAGCTTCAATAAGTATTGTAAAAGAATGAATAAATTGGAATCTTTTGATAACAACTTCTGGTGGCTTACTTTTGTTATAGTGTTTTTGATATTAGGTATGCTGCAGGAATCCGTACTTGTGCCATTAATAGAACGTTCATTAATATGGCGAAAGACGTTCGGAACTGTTGAGACTATCTTAAATACTACATTTACTGATTATTTTCTTAGCTTACCTGACCCGAAATATAGAAATTCAGGATTAGAACTGGATAATGCAGTTATGGGGCTAAAGATCACGTTTTATTTTGTACCGTCTCTCTCCTTAATATGTATTTTGAAGAAAATAATGAGGATTCCCTTAGCCAGAAAGGTAAATGGAGCAAGAAAAACGGCTAAAATTTACCTAAACCACTTGAATTCCTCACAAAAGAATATAGTGAAAGAAAGTTTTAAATATTATGAGGATACGGCGCGCAATCGTTTTGATGACCTTATAAAGTATGACGATCATCTGTAAATAGCAGTCGGATCTCCGATCGAGTAGAAACCCAACAACTTCCCGCAAAATTAACGAGATGGGTGTTGGATTTTGTGCCTCCATATTTATTAATAGTGCGATTGCGGCTCTGGTAGCTATTGTAGAGTACGAAGCATGAAAAGTAACGCTCCGACTTATCGGATTTTCCTTCGCTATAATAAACCTATCCCTCTCAAATAACCACAAGGATACAAATGCCAGCCATATCCATGTTTTACGGAATTATTATTTATATGTACTTCATGGACAATAAACAACACCATAAACCTCACATTCATGCTAAATATCAAAATTCGGAAGTCATTGTCGCCATTCCAGATGGAGAAATCCTTGAAGGAGCTATTCCTAATGCTAAAATGAAATTACTGTCCGCTTGGATCGAGATTCATCAAGATGAATTGATGGCTAACTGGGAACTCGCTATTTCAGGACAACAACTGTATAAAATTGAACCACTGAGATAAATCATGAATCCTAGAGTTAAAGAAGTTATCCCTTTGCCCAACTATCAATTACAACTCATCTTTACTAATGAAGAAAAGAAAATTTATGATTGTTCACCACTGCTCGATTTTGGCATCTTTCAAGAACTTAAAAACAAACAGTATTTTAATCAAGTAAAAATTTTAGATGGTACGGTAACTTGGCCGAACGAACAAGATATCTGTCCGGATACTCTCTATCTTGACTCCATTTCCCAAACCTAGAACAGTTCGATCGAGGAAACCCAACAACTTCGCATAAAATTTAGAAAGCATGAAAAGTAACGCTCCCACTGATCAGATTTTCTTTCGCTACAGCCTTTCTCAGAGAGATGAGGTTAGTTATTGTCGCTAAAATACTTGATGAGTAAGGATTACTCTGTACTTCATCTCTAGGAGAAAGAGTGAGAAATTTTCTATTTACCCGGTGATTGCTGTGGGAAGGGAAAAGTTAGAGGCAATCGGGGCAAAATGATAAGTATTCTATATACAAACACCTTCAATACTTAAAAATATTTAAATTTACAATTAGTAATATTTATTTTTACTTAAGAATTTATTGAGAATAATTTCTATTTATTTACGAGATAGCAATACTTCCAGCGATTCTGGTATAATTTTGCATTATGCTATGGTGGGTTTTTCTGTGCTTTTTTGGACTTTTCAAGGTCTAGCTTGCCTTGAAACCATTGCTAAATCTAGACTTTCCCTTTTAGCCAAACCAAACACTTTCGCCAATTATCCCTTTTTTCCCCAACAACGTTGATCTAATTTTTGTGTAGTTTTGTTGCAAAGTCAAATTTTTTTTGACAAAAAGCCTAAATTGTGGTATCGACGGAGTGTGGTGGGATTTAGCCTCATCTCTAGTTCCAATGTTTCCTAAAATCAGAGACTTCCTGCCTCACCCTTAAGATAACTGCTAGAGTTGTTTTTTCTTGTATTTGAATTGATCAAAATAAATTTATTTGATGTTGTCTGGGGAGATTTTTTGGGTAATATAAACCTATCTCTTGTTTATTACAACGCCAATGCAAAAACTTGTTCAGAAAAACCAAGAGCAATTACTAACAGGCTGCCATGACCTTCTAATCGTTAGTCTCACTGAGTCTAGTTAAGAAAACCACCATAACCAGCATTGATTATTAACTAAAATTCTCTAAAGCTTCAAACTGACGTAAAGCAAGACTAGAACCTTGCTTCCAGCCTAATTCTACATGATAGGGGAAAAGTTTCTTGATATTTATATCGGGAAAGAGACGACTATTATCCCTTTCTTGATAACCGTCTTCTCTGAACAAATATATTTTTAATTCTTCCCGACGATAAACCCACAATTCGGGAATTTTTAGCAATTGATAGGCCTCTACATCAGTCAGAGAAGTAAAATCCACTTCTATAGCTAAATCGGGAGGAGGATCAACAGTTAAATCAATTCTTTC
>NZ_JAPZQJ010000064.1:0-1158 GCF_027530405.1 Microcystis sp. LE19-41.2A
CTCGAAAGTCTAGAAAATCTCGATAATTGGGTAAGTCCTCGCTTGGGCATTCGTTTTCAATTAGCCCAACCAGAGTTAGTTTTGTATTATCCCGATGGTCAACCTTTCACCAGTTACAACGAAGAACGACAACGGGCCGAAGCGGAACGACAACGGGCCGAAACGGAACGACAACGGGCCGAACGATTGGCGGCAAAACTGCGAGAATTAAACATTAATCCCGAGGAGATTTAAAAAAAATTATCGCTACAATGAAAGCAGATAAGTAGATAGGTATTAAAAACCTTCAGATCCCCCCGCCTATCGGCACCCCCCTTATTAAGGGGGGCAGGGGGGATCAAACCTAAAATCCATTTTTAATTTAATTATAACCAGCTACTTAAATATCAAGTCCTCTAGCTAGAGTCGCAACAGTAAGCCCAGAAAAAATGCCCTAGGGCAGGGTTGACTAATTCCCACTCTCCGATACTTTTTAAACAGCATTTAGGATCATCACCATCCCTAAATATTTGCCCTGGTTTTTTCTAGTAAAGTTATACTATTAAGGAAGCCAAGACGAAATTCTAGGGTTAAGCAATGGTTAGACAACTCGACGACAGCCCAAAAACCGCAATCGTCTATCCCGATAGCGATGGTAAACCGATGGCCGATAATACAAGACAATTTCGCTGGATTACGACGATTAAATCGAATCTAGACTGGTTATTTGCCAATAATGCCGATGTTTTTGTCGCTGGCGATTTACTCTGGTATCCCGTGGAGGGAGATAATAAGACTCGACAAGCGCCTGATGTGATGGTCGCTTTCGGCAGACCGAAAGGGGAAAGAGGTTCCTATCAACAGTGGAAAGAGAACAATATCCCCCCACAGGTGGTTTTTGAAATTCTCTCTCCGGGCAATACCCCAACGGAAATGACCAGAAAACTGCTGTTTTATGACCGTTATGGTGTGGAAGAATACTACATTTATAATCCCGATAAAAATGATTTGGGCGGCTGTATTCGCCAAGAAAATCGGCTCGAAAGTCTAGAAAATCTCGATAATTGGGTAAGTCCTCGCTTGGGCATTCGTTTTCAATTAGCCCAACCAGAGTTAGTTTTGTATTATCCCGATGGTCAACCTTTCACCAGTTACAACGAAGAACGACAACGGGCCGAA
>NZ_JAPZQJ010000493.1:0-1194 GCF_027530405.1 Microcystis sp. LE19-41.2A
AACCCTTATAGAGAAAGGCATTTAGCGATTTTTGTCAATTGTTTTTGCTCTAGAGCGAACTAATCAATTAAGTCTCTTGCCAGATAAGGATTTAGTCGATTTATGCCCCCCTATCGAACCATACCAAGTAACGAAGAACCCCCAATTTAAAATTCATCGACTAAAAACTTGATTTTCACTCCCGGACAGAATCTTGATTTTGCGGTTTAATTCTTATCATTTTTTTCGTTGAGGAGAAGTAAGCGATAAGATATAAGAGAGAAAAAACCAGCCTAGAATTTTCATGAATAAAGCAACTGTCCTATCAGAAATGATTATAGAAAAACTGCACGCTCTTACCCCGCAACAACAGCAAGAAATAATAAATTTTATTGAGTTCTTGCAATTTAAGGCACAGAAAACAGAAATTTCAGAGAAAGAAAAACCGATTTCATTTTCTGAAGCGGCCGAGGAATACATTGGTTGTGTGGATGGGGGGCCGGGAGACTTAGCCAGTAATAAAGACTATCTTCGAGGTATCGGCAGCAAATGAAGTCAAATATTTTGTTAGATACGGGACTTTTAGTGGCAATAGTCAACCGTCGAGAAGCCTTTCACCAATGGGCAACTCAAGCAACCGCTAATTTGTCCTATCCATTCTTTAGCTGTGAAGCTGTCATTACCGAAGCGTGTTTTTTATTACAAAATGTTTATGGCGGTGAAGATGCTGTCATGGGATTAGTTATGAGTAAAAAGATCGTTATCCCCTTTCAGTTTAGTGAAGAAGTAGATGCTATTCGAGAATTAATGCAACGTTATCGATCCGTTCCGATGTCCTTTGCCGATGCTTGTGTGGTGAGAATGAGTAAATTAATCGGGGGTAGTTCTATTTTCACGATAGATAGTGATTTCTATATTTATCGAAAAAATCGTAAAGAAATGATTGATTTAATTATACCTGATGGAATTTAACTCTTTTTCCTCGGTACTTAAATGGTCTCCTCTCATCTTCTGATGTATCTAGTTAGTATTATTCGTTGGCAGCAAGATAATTCTCTATCAGTAGCTTAATAGATATAGCAATTCTCTGACTTATGAGGTACAGTAGCAACAGTGAGTAAACCAATTGCGAATATCTTTTTGAGTAACTTCTAACATAGCCAATTCAATCCCTTCTATTAAGTCTTTGTAAGTTCTCGCCTTCAGTTTTCTTAA
>NZ_JAPZQJ010000225.1:0-1048 GCF_027530405.1 Microcystis sp. LE19-41.2A
CGTTATCTTGTCCTCGTCCCCCGTTAATCGTATCATTTCCGTCTCCGGTAGCAATGGTTTCATTAAAACTCCCCGTAAAGCTAATACTATCATTACCGGTTCCAGTAGTCAGGTTATTGAAGCGTTCAACATTTTTGACCATATTGCCATTACTTTCAGTGAAGGTTCCCCCACTGTTATCAATGGTTAAATTGGTGGTGAAACTACTAAAATCTCAAGTGCCGATGGTGTCTGTACCAGTCCCCCCATCAATGTTAAATACTCCATAACCCCCTCGGTCAAAGTAGTCATTAGCATTAGTCCCAGTAATTTGAAACCTTTCTATATTAGAGAAGGAAACGGAGTCAGAATTACCACTGCTATTAGTATAGGCACCAAAAGAACCATTCCAAGCATCACCACTCCAATAAATATAGCTACCCATTCCTGCTGGATAGGTGGTTGTCCCCGCGTAGGTGTTACTGGAGTAGTTGACAATTAATAGGTCGTTTCCGTCCCCACCATTGACGTTATCTTGTCCTCGTAAAGGACTAATAGTGTCATCCCCAGAAGTTCCCGTAATATTATCATTCCCTGGCGTTCCTGTAAAATCCGCCTGTTCTACTTGAATAATTTCCCCATTTACTATAATTGTTGTCTGGTCATTCTCTGCTCGTAAAGCGTCTAAGGTTGCCACATCCAGACTATTTCCCCGCACCAACTCCGCAAAAATTGCCCCCTCATCTCCGGCGCTATCCACCTGATTAACTTGAGCATCCACATAATGCCCAATTTCTTCTAAATTACATTAACTATCGTTGCCGACGAGGCCGTATTTAAAAAAGATGCTGATAGATAAATCTTATTGGTACTACTGGAATAGGCCCCTTTTGCCGTCCCTAAAACCTCATCACTAAGTACCTCAATCGGGGGAATTTGACTAAAATTTCGGCTTTTCCACTGCTGTCGTAATTCCGTCGCCTTAACCACATCATAATTTGTGCCAAAAGCAGTTTCTAAATTCGCCCAAAAACCATCAGATTGAGCGAAATTGAACAAAACATCGTCA
>NZ_JAPZQJ010000629.1:0-2182 GCF_027530405.1 Microcystis sp. LE19-41.2A
TTACTTGGTATGGTTCGATAGGGGGGCATAAATCGACTAAATCTTTATCTGGCAAGAGACTTAATTGATTAGTTCGCTCTAGATAAAAAACAATTGACAAAAATCGCTAAATGCCTTTCTATATAAGGGTTCCATCCCTTACAACCCCCCTCTATTGCATAACACAAACCGAAGAGCCAGAATACTAAAGCACAGGAAGCACTAAAAGATTATGAAGAAGATACTGAAACTTATGAGAAACCTTTTGAAAAGCAATTAAAGACATTAGAGCCTAATGACCGAGATGAAATCAAGGAGTTGGCAGAGAAATTAAACCAAGTGCTGAAGACAAATGAATTAGCAGGTTCTCAACCTAAATTTGGTGGAACGTTTACAGCAGAAAAACAGGTGATTCAACAAGGGGAAAAGAATGTCATTGACAATATTAGTCTTTGACTAAATTAAATTTAGGGAGAGCATGAGGAGAAACAAATGTCTGAATCTATTTTTCGCTCCCATTTTCAGGCTGAAAAGCAGGTTATTCAGCAGGGTGATAATAATACACAGAATATTATTGTCAAGACAGAAATAAACTATGGCGATGATCCTGAAGAGGAGAAAGTTGCTGCAACCATCAATGAAAATTCTCCCTATTTAGGTTTAGTTGCATTTACAGCAAATGATGCGAATCTTTTTTATGGACGCAAAAAGGTCATTAATGATTTATTAAAAGAGCTAGAAAAAGAGAATTTAATTTTTCTTTTAGGAGCATCAGGAAGTGGCAAGTCTTCTTTAGTACAAGCTGGTTTAATTCCTGCTTTATCGGCTAAATATAAGCCCAATTTCTCTAATTTAAGCATGGTTCCTAATGATGATCCTTTTTTCTCATTCTATCTTCAGGTTGCCAATTTTATTTCTCAATCTCCCACGGACTATAAACAATCGGAGGCTCAAGTTGCTTTACCACCCCAAGATAATATAACGGCTGCGGTTGAATACCTAGAAAAGGTCATCACAACCTTAAAGAAAAAGCCAGAGTCTTTGTGGTTAATTTTTATTGATCAATTTGAAGAAATTTTAACTCAAAGTCAGGATAATAAGGGTTGTCTATTTATTCAATCTTTAGGGAATTTAATTAGTTACTTACAGCGAACTAATAATTCATCAGTCAAAATTGTCTTGACAATGAGAACTGACTTTTTAGATCAATTTATGAATACGTTTCCTGATTTTGTGGTGACGATACAAAGCGATGGAAGAAAGCCATTTAGTTATATTACGCCCATGGCAGATCGGGAATTGAAGTTAGTGATTAAAAATCCGGCGGCGACTCATGGAGTAAATGTTGATCTGAATTTAATTGAGAAGATTATTGAAGATTTTAGAGGTGAATCTCAGTCTTTACCTTTGTTACAATATACTTTAGATCTTTTATGGCAAAAGGATGATTTATCGGATAGGTTACTTGATTACGCAACTTATGAAGATTTGGGCGGTGTTGGGGGAGCTTTACAACAACAAGCAGAGAAAATTTATCAACATTTTGAATCTCAGGGTCAGGGAAAAGCTGTTGAAAGTATTTTTGTTCAGTTAGTGACAATTACATCGGATGGAAAAAGAGTTAGTAAACGGAAAAATAAATCTGGATTTAATGATGAATTAGGAAAAATTGTTGATGAATTAGTGAAAAAATATCGTCTGTTGGTGAGTGGCCGTCAGGAAGGCATGGTAGAAATTGCCCATGAAGCTTTGATTGGCTCTTGGCAAAGGTTACAGGACTGGATTACTAAATATGAGAAGGAGATTATTTTAGAAAGACAATTAAAAGAAGCGGCTGAATCTTGGTGGAAAGATAAAGCGGATGAGAAAAAAGCAATTAGTGAGCTTTGGACTGGCTCTAAGTTGACGCAAGTGGGCAATCTATTAAAAGCGAAATCTCTACCTGATTTAAATGCCTTAAGGAATTATTTTGGGGATGTAACGGTTGAGTTTATGAGGGCAAGTCGGGAATACCAGCAACGACTTCAGAAAGCCGAAGCCGAACGCAAACAACGTGAAGTTAATACAGAACTTAGTTTAGCAAATTCTCTCAGTGGTTATTCTTTGCATCTCTTTAATGAAGAGGGAAAAGAATTAGATGCTATTGTTGAAGCGATTAAGGCAGGAAAAATTTTGCAGAAACACAACGCAAGCAACACGAAGG
>NZ_JAPZQJ010000267.1:0-1350 GCF_027530405.1 Microcystis sp. LE19-41.2A
TTCTCGGCTGGTGAGAGAGAGTCTATCTTTCTCTAAAAAAATGGAGAATCACGTTGGGGAGCCCTTTGGTATTTTATCCATGACTACAATGCACAGCAAAGCAAAGGATTAAGCCGCCATCACTACTACCGAATCACCACCAAGAGTTGATTTACCCATTCCAGGATCAGCAAGAATCATCATTTTATTGTGTTTATCCTTGGCTTCTTCCCAATCAACTTGCACTTTTTTACTTTCTTCCCGTTGCTGTTCCTCAGTAAACCCTTTTAAGGCATAGATTTTCTTTAATGTTCCCTCATCACCTGTATAAGCTTGCCATGTTTCAATCTCATGGTTATAGCGTCTTTCTAAAGTAACTTCAATAGGAATATATTGCTTTAATAACGAGATTTTTTGACGAGTATGAAAGAATTGAAGATATTGAAATTCATCTTGAATTTTTTCTAAAAATCGACAAACAGCATTTTTGGTAGGTTCTAACCCCAGTTTATCTAAAATATCTAAAATATTATCCCACCGAATCACATAACTTTCATCAGTTTTACTCGATTGAATAACCCCTAAAACTCCTCCTAATTCTTCCGAAAAAACAGCACCTCCGCTTGTACCCCTATCAACCTTAGCATTAATTCTGTGAGTCAGAAAATTAGAAGATTTATCAGGTAATTTATTCCAAGGATTCTTATATTCAATCTTATTATTAGGATAAGTCGAAAGCAGATTTAAAGGCGCACTGACAGTAATTTTATCGGCATTCACATCAAATCCTTCTGGAAAATTCTTCTCTTTTTCTCTAGGAAATCCATAAACTGTGACGCAATTTAACCCAGCTTGAAAATTAACAATCTTCACAGGTTTAGCATTCTCAATCTTAATCTTAAGAATAGCAATATCAACTTCTGGATTAGAATATTCTTGACACCATTGAGATGCGTATTCTTTCCCTTGATAATTTACTTTTAAAGAGGGGAAAAGATAGATAACGTGATGACAGGTAATGAGATAACCATCTTCTCGAATAATAAACCCAGAACCCACCGTATCCCCTTTTTCATTGAGGATTTTAACCATTGATTCTTGTAGATAGTCGAGATTGGATTTAGTCATTATTCTTCAGTTAAATTAAAATCAATGCGTTGATAAATATCCAGCAATGACATTTGAAAATCCACAGAATTAAACCTTAAAGTATCCTTGTCTGATTCAGATGCTTTAAACAACCACTCCCCATTATTTTGTTGATAAAACTGCTCAACATAATAACGGTATTGATCAATCAAAATATATTCTTTAAACTCAGGAATTGAGCGATAAAACTTAAACTTATCAGTACGGTCATAATCTCTAGTT
>NZ_JAPZQJ010000556.1:0-5063 GCF_027530405.1 Microcystis sp. LE19-41.2A
ACAATTTCTTCGACATTATTTTCCGTGATTTTATGATTAGTTATCCAATTATTTTGGTAGATAGTTTTCTGGGTTTTTTCATTAATAACAGTCACTTCACACCAATTAACTTCGAGACTTGAGTCGCCCTCTCTTAAGGGAACTCTAGAAGCATAACGATAACGATAAATTAGATTTTTTCGCCCATCCCATTGTTTCTTTTCAACGGTCGTAACTTCGCCACTTTTTTCTAAAAATTCTAGCCATTCATATAAAGTTTTAGGCGACGTTTCCAAACAAACAAAAATAAAACTAAGTAGTCGGGCAAAATTAATTTCCTAGTCGAGACTCCGAGACTCCGAGACAGGAGACTCCGAGACGGGAGACTCCGAGACGGGAGACTCCGAGACGGGAGACAGCTATTAGGGATCGGATTTGAGTTTTCAGTTCACTGTTTCCTCACACCAGAAGTCTGACGGAGTAGTGGCTTAGATGTGTAATTAATTTTGCTTAGGTACTTATAACCTTGTTTTACCGCTAATTCACAAACAGGTTCGTGAGAATATAAGTCTTCTCCTAAAAGAGTTACAGGATAACCATACTTATTTTTATGATTCTTATTTAACCATCTTTTAACGGCCGCATTTTCACAGTCTTGTTTTTGATTTCCATCTTGTTTTTTAATGAATTCTGGCTCTAAATTAATTACTTGTTTTTGCTTAGGAGAAACCACCATAGGTGTGACACAGCCAGGAAAATAAGTTGTAGTTCCATTTCGATGATTACGACAGTTACAATGAGGGCAATGAATTTTCTTGGATGAGAAATATTCTGTGCCATCTAACGCCACTAAAATTTCTCCATCTAAGTAGAGAAACTTTTTCAAAACTCCCTTTTCCTTTAACCATTCATAGACTTTTTGAAAAGTCCTAGAGACATTAGAGGCTGGCACTGGATCTAACAAATTTCTTATTTGATTATCCCCAGGAATTTTTTCAATTTAAAATAAACTTTCAGCATTATCTTTTCCCTTATTGCTTTTCATTAAACGTTGATGGTCTAAAAAAGACGGCGACTGAGTAAAAAAGACTGAAAATGCCGCCATCACGGCATCTTCTACCTCATATTTTCTATTATTTCCAGGTTTCCTCTCATCGGGTAAATCATCTAATTCTTGACGTAAAAATTGCATTAATTCCGAAATTTCTAGGGTTGCCGCTTTTTGAGCCATCTTGGAATAATTTGACGTGCTGGTGGATTTCTATCTCACCCATTTTACCTTAGCTGACAATAATTATAAATTTTTATTTCCCTTGAATTCCCTATTCTAAAAACAGAACTATAGCGTTTTTCAGTCTGCTGAGGTACAAAAGTTATGGGTTTTAGGCACTCATGCAAGAGGCAAAAGGCAAAAGGGAAGAAAAATAGGTGTACCTCACTAGCTTAGGAAACGCTATATCTTCCTGAATTAACCCCGTTCATTCTCAGCCAACCTCTTTAATTGCTTGAGTATTTATACTTAATTTGTCCAGCCAATTGTTTTTTTTAGTGATCGCCTCTCCCCGAAAATAGTTACTTTGTACTTTATTTTCAATGCCAAAATCGGGGTTAATGCTCTATTTATTTCAAAATGAGAATTGCTGTTCATTCAATCATTCAAATCACAGTTTAGACTTATTATGTGATTACTGGGATGGACTATGATTGATTATTGATGAAGACTTGTTGAATACAACACAATCATAGTATTCATTCAATCATTTCAATCATAGTTTAGACTTATTATGTGATTACTGGGATGGACTATAATTGATCATTGATGAAGGTTGGCTGAATACAACACAATCATAGTATTCATTCAATCATTCAAATCACAGTTTAGACTTATTATGGGATTATGGGATGGACTATAATTGATCATTGATGAAGGTTGGCTGAATACAACACAATCATAGTATTCATTCAATCATTCAAATCACAGTTTAGACTTATTATGGGATTATGGGATGGATTATATTGTTAATATTGTTTTGCAGTACAAAAAGGTAATAAAAAATCATGGACAAACAACTATTACTCAATAAAATTAAACAAGCAGTACAAGCGATCGAACCACAAGCGCAAATATTTCTTTATGGTTCACGGGCGCGGAATGATGCTCAACCAGACTCTGATTGGGATATATTAGTATTAGTTGATGGGATCACCAACCCTACTCGCACATCTCAAATCCGTCGTCAAATTTATGAAATCGAATGGGAAACAGAAGAAGTTATTTGTACCATTGTTCGCAGCAAAAATCAATGGGAACATCCCTTATTACAAACTACTCCTTTCTGGCAATCAGTTAACAAAGAAGCTATTATGCTATGAGTAAAAATTCCCCTCACGATCAACTAATTAGGTATCGTTTAAATCGTGCAGAGGAAGCTTATCAAGATGCTTGTTCTCTTGCTGATGGTGCAAGATGGAATAGTTGTATCAATCGTCTATACTATAGTTGCTTTTATGCTGTTACGGCTTTACTTGCTTATGATAATCTCTCATCTCCAAAACATACAGGTGTCCGTAGTCTCTTCAACAAAAATTACATCCGTAGCGAAATTATTTCAAAAGACTTTGGTGCAGTTTATAACGAATTGTTTGAATACCGTCTCGAAGCAGATTATACAGACTTTGCAGATTTTGATGAATTACAAGTTATTCCTTTCATTGCAAAAGTGAGAGATTTTTTAAATATAATTTCAGACCTGCTTCCTACTGATTAAATGACAAAAGTATTGTATGGCAATACATTAAGTAAAGAGCATCTCAATACACAAATGATGCGACAGTCACATCCATCGTCTTAACTGCGATCAATTTGACTATGGGATGGACTATGATTGATCATTGATGAAGACTTGCCGAATACAACACAATCATAGTATTCATTCAATCATTCAAATCATAGTTTAGACTTATTATGGGATTACCGTTGGTGCTTCTCATCCATGCCCCTTAGATTACTAGATTTTGTCCCCCCCTGAACGGTTACTTCAAGGGAGAAAAAGCGATCGGGCTATAATAGAGAAAATTTCACTTTAACTTGAGAAAATTCATTATGACAGCCACTATTGAAGACATTCGGGCAATACTAAAGGAATTAGCTCAATCCCAACAAGAGTTATCCCAAGCTCAAAAAGAAAGAGAGGACGAATTACTCAACCTTCATCTGTTGCAAGCGGTAGCAGGAGAAGTTTATCAGTTTCATCCGTTGGTGCGACAGTTTTTTCAAGCTAAGTTAGCACTGCGAGAGGATGGGGATGAGTTGAAACGCTCCTTTTGTCGGGGTATGATTGAGGAGGCAAAGACTATTCCTGAGAATTTAACCAAGGAGCAAATAGAAGCCGTCGCCCTATCTATTCCCCATATTGCCGAGTCAGCAACAGAGTTAAAACAATGGCTGGAGGAGGAGGATTTAATCCCGTCTTTTCAAGGATTGGGGAGTTTTTATTATGGGCAGGGATTGTACGAACAAACTGAACCTTGGTGTAAGCAATGTCTAGAAGTAACTCGCCGTCGCTTGGGAGAAAAACATCCTGATGTTGCAACTTCCCTCAACAATTTAGCATTATTGTACTTATCTCAAGGAAGATACAAAGAAGCTGAACCCCTCTATTTACAAGCTTTAGAATTTTTTAAACAACTATTAGGGGAGAATCATCTCCATGTAGCAAGTTCCCTCAACAATTTAGCAGGATTGTACAAATCCCAAGGAAGGTACGAAGAAGCTGAACCCCTCTTATTACAAGCTTTAGAATTGAGGAAACGACTATTAGGGGAGAATCATCCCTATGTAGCTGATTCCCTCAATGGTTTAGGATTCTTGTACTATTCTCAAGGAAAGTACGAAGAAGCGGAACCTCTCTATTTACAAGCTTTAGAATTGAGGAAACGATTATTAGGGGAGAATCATCCCTATGTTGCTAATTCCCTCAACAATTTAGCAAAATTGTACTATTTTCAAGGAAAGTACGAAGAAGCAGAACCTCTCTATTTACAAGCTTTAGCAATTGCCGAGCAAGCTTTAGGGGAGAATCATCCTACTACTGTTAAGATTCGGGAAAACTTAGAGTCGCTCCCGTAGGATGGGTTATTAACCCATCCGATAATACAACAATATAAAATAATACAATCACCTTCAATCAACCAAACAATCATGACTACACTCAAAGATATTGAATCCGCGATTCTCCAGTTGCCTGACGAAGAAATCCATCAATTATCAGCTTGGTTACAAGACTATCTTGATGATAGTTGGGACAAACAGATAAAAAACGATCTCGAATCAGGGAAACTCGATCGACTATTACAAAAAGTCAACAATGATATCAGTAACAATCAAGTTAAGCCTTTAGATGAAATCCTTAACAACTCCTGATTTTTGGCAATGTTATGCCAACTTACCTCCCTACATTAAGCAACAGGCAAAAAAAGCCTATCGTCTCTGGATTAGTAATGTTTTCCATCGATCATTACATTTCAAGAAAGTAGGGAAAAATGTCTGGTCAGTCCGAATAACTGAGAATTATAGAGCTTTAGCATTGAAAAAAGGTGAAGATTATTACTGGTTTTGGATTGGTTCTCATGATGAGTATGAAGAGTTAATTAAATAGAAGGAGAAAATTAACCATGCTAGATCCTAAAGAATTTCGCAATATTATCCACCAAGATTTTACTGAAGTTACCTCACAGGAATTTCTGGCAAATCTAAAAAAATACTGTCCAGAAATTTTTGAAGGCGATAACTATCCCAATGTCACTGAAAATCTTAATAATTTAGCAAAACTCTACCAATCTCAGGGAAGGTATGCGGAAGCTGAACCACTCTACCAGCAAGCTTTAGACATAGCGGAGAAAGTTTTAGGAGAGAATTATCCCCATCAAACGCTATAAAGGTATAAGGCTCTTCGTTACCCTTTATGCTAAATCAACATACAAGATGCCAAGATAACATACTTCTAACCCAAAAATTCCGAAAGTTTCTCAAGCCATAGCCTCTCCGTTTTATTAGTTTAAGTTTATTGTTGATTCCCTCGACC
>NZ_JAPZQJ010000096.1:0-1559 GCF_027530405.1 Microcystis sp. LE19-41.2A
CACCCCACACCCTGCCACCACCGAAAAACTTTTTCAGCAGACCCTACTTATTACTGTAGTTTGGTATGGGCTTTTTTCTCATAGGTGCGTTCAAATTTTCTGCGGGTGTAATTGGCGGCGATCGCTATTGCTAAAGCCAAAATTGCGAAAATAAGGGCAGTAATTTGATAGATAGACTGATTTGGGGATAAAATTGCCAGTAAAACTAATAATATACCCATTAAAATCGCAATTTGTTTAGTTTTTACCATGTTTTCATGGGCATCGCTACAGGTGCGACAGTGGACAGTGTGACGAGAATAGCGATCGAGGGGTAAAGGATCGGATAAATCGATCGCCGTTGTCCGCTGGCTGGTGTAGCCTTGATAGTAGGGGAAAGAGTCCCCATAGCGATCGAACCATTGACGTAACTCAATCACCAAGGCATCGGAACTTTTTAAGGGTAAGTATAATTTTTGTAAACTATCTCTTGACTTTTCCACCATTTGCTGCTGACTTTGAATTAAAGGTAGATCATCTTCGAGGATGCGACTTTGACGCAGATGTTCCAACCAGCGCCAACGGTATTGACGGGAGTTAACGGCAAAATTTTGGTAACGTCGCATCAGTAAGCGAGAACGACCTTGACTGAGAGAAATCCCGTATAAAGCCAATCCAGCACACCAATGGGGATTAGGCAGAGCAAAACGATAATGAACGAGATTAGGGGCTATAAAATCCAGATATTTCCAGCTTTCCTGCGGATTGCGGCTATTGCGCCACTGACTGCGAATTCCCCGCGCCGAGATTTCGAGGATTTGGAAGGCTAACGGTTGAGCATTTTCCCGTTTTGCCCCGAATTCGCTGCGATCATGGCTAATATTAACATGGGCGGGATCGAGGAGATTTTCGAGTAAATAGCCCTGTTCATAGGGAAAATCGATGACATAATCGGTATGGACACAATTGGGGTCTTCTAGGTCTTTGATGATAGGAATATCGCTTTCTTTCGCTGTTTCCTCTTCTCCTAACCAAACCCAGAGGACTCCCTGACGTTCCACCACCCCATAGGATTTAACCTTGGCATTGCGGGGAATCGGGGTATTGACTGGCAGTTGGGGAATATGGGAACATTTTCCATCCGTCTCGAACTGCCAACCATGGTACAAACATTCTAAACGACCAGCGATCATCTGTCCTGTGGAGAGTTTAGCCAAGCGATGGGGACAGCGATCAAGCAAACAGCCCCATTTTCCCTGCTGATCGCGAAATATTAGCAATGGTTGCCCATAAAGAGAGAAAGAGTAGGGATTTTTTTGCCAATCCTGCACGAATAACACAGGATACCAACAATTTTGGTAGTGAAAATAGTCATCCCTAGGGAGGGGTTGAGATTGATCAGTGCTTGTCATGGGGATGAGAGAGAAAAAATATTGATCTTGACATCCTCGCCGCCGTAAAACGGACGGCGATTCCCAAACCTCACGATTTGAGTTTCTGCTTCTTTCCCGAAGGATTTTTCGCACCTGCCTTAACAGATTTACTCTGTTCTGGTCTTATGGTCGCTCTACAGACTGACA
>NZ_JAPZQJ010000461.1:0-3648 GCF_027530405.1 Microcystis sp. LE19-41.2A
GTTTCAATCCCTAGTAGGGTTTAAGATTAATTGGAACTAAAGTATTCCCTTCCAACTGATCACTTCCTGACTTGTTTCAATCCCTAGTAGGGTTTAAGATTAATTGGAACGTTACATCGTTTTCATATTTGTTTGCAATCTTTTCGTTTCAATCCCTAGTAGGGTTTAAGATTAATTGGAACATTTGTTTTCACGCTCAAACTCAATCAATGCTAATGTTTCAATCCCTAGTAGGGTTTAAGATTAATTGGAACTAGACGGTGATCTCCTTAGATTCAAGATTTTCTATAGTTTCAATCCCTAGTAGGGTTTAAGATTAATTGGAACTTTGGTATTGGATAAGCCTATTTTTCTTTACCCTGTTTCAATCCCTAGTAGGGTTTAAGATTAATTGGAACCAGCAAAAATTATTACCTCCCTCTCCTGACAAATCAGTTTCAATCCCTAGTAGGGTTTAAGATTAATTGGAACATTTTCTAATCTGCACTGGCATAACTAAATAGGTGTTTCAATCCCTAGTAGGGTTTAAGATTAATTGGAACCACGGAAAAAACTTTTATGGGTGATTTATCCTGTAAGTTTCAATCCCTAGTAGGGTTTAAGATTAATTGGAACAATCAGTTGCCTGCTAAATGTCACGCACTCAAAAGTTTCAATCCCTAGTAGGGTTTAAGATTAATTGGAACCCTTTGAATGTCCTCACCGGCTTTACAGGAAAAAAGTTTCAATCCCTAGTAGGGTTTAAGATTAATTGGAACTAGACAAAAAGGATAGACAAAATGGCAAGGGACAGTTTCAATCCCTAGTAGGGTTTAAGATTAATTGGAACGTGATTAATTAATTTCCGTAACTCCTAAGATACTTGTTTCAATCCCTAGTAGGGTTTAAGATTAATTGGAACCAAATAAAAAACATAGCTTGTTCAAGCGAGAGTTGTTTCAATCCCTAGTAGGGTTTAAGATTAATTGGAACTATTTTTAGCTGCCATTCTGCCAGTTCACTATCAGGTTTCAATCCCTAGTAGGGTTTAAGATTAATTGGAACTCGATCTCGATATAGATGCAGCCTATCCTGACTTGTTTCAATCCCTAGTAGGGTTTAAGATTAATTGGAACCAGTCAATCACTAGGCGTTGGCCGTATTTTGTGCTGTTTCAATCCCTAGTAGGGTTTAAGATTAATTGGAACAGTGATTCCACAATTGGGAATTCGGGAAACAGTAGTTTCAATCCCTAGTAGGGTTTAAGATTAATTGGAACCTTTTTTCCCTGATAGTCCCAAGCCCGCTAGAGTGGGTTTCAATCCCTAGTAGGGTTTAAGATTAATTGGAACTGGGGACAGGCATTTAGATTTTCCCCGTAGTCACGTTTCAATCCCTAGTAGGGTTTAAGATTAATTGGAACCTGTTGGCTATCCGTGTCTATTCTGTCTATCTCTTGTTTCAATCCCTAGTAGGGTTTAAGATTAATTGGAACCATTCTTGATGAGGCGATCGCTCTTTACCTCTCCGTTGTTTCAATCCCTAGTAGGGTTTAAGATTAATTGGAACTGTTCAATTTTGGGAGCAAGCTTTACGAGTAGCGAGTTTCAATCCCTAGTAGGGTTTAAGATTAATTAGAACTTTTAGGCGATCGAGTGTTCCCGATTTTTTCAAGCGTTTCAATCCCTAGTAGGGTTTAAGATTAATTGGAACCTTAAGGTTTTGGCTGTGGGGTCAAAATCACCGATATTGTTTCAATCCCTAGTAGGGTTTTAGATTAATTGGAACCATTTGCTATGATCCAAAATCTGGAATCTTAGATAGTTTCAATCCCTAGTAGGGTTTAAGATTAATTGGAACGTAGTCCAGAACCCAGTCCCAGAGCGGCTTACGTTTCAATCCCTAGTAGGGTTTAAGATTAATTGGAACGTTTTCTGTGGCTATCTGATGCTTCTCCTAAAGATAGTTTCAATCCCTAGTAGGGTTTAAGATTAATTGGAACGAATCTAATCAACAGGAGGGAGAGAGTATTAGTTTGTTTCAATCCCTAGTAGGGTTTAAGATTAATTGGAACGATTCTGTTCTTGGTGCGTTGACTACGGACGAATTGGTTTCAATCCCTAGTAGGGTTTAAGATTAATTGGAACCCTGAAAATTTATCAAAGTAGTACCAGAAGCCAGTAAACCGTTTCAATCCCTAGTAGGGTTTAAGATTAATTGGAACTGGGTGATCTCTAATTCACTAGCCATCGGGTTTAGTTTCAATCCCTAGTAGGGTTTAAGATTAATTGGAACGATTCTGTTCTTGGTGCGTTGACTACGGACGAATTGGTTTCAATCCCTAGTAGGGTTTAAGATTAATTGGAACTAGCGATCGTTGTCGAGACTTGATTGATTTTGGAAGCGAATGTTTCAATCCCTAGTAGGGTTTAAGATTAATTGGAACCTTGATCGCCTACATTTAATTTTTTTAAATTTAGTTTCAATCCCTAGTAGGGTTTAAGATTAATTGGAACATGGCTGATCGTAAAAGCACTATCCGTGCCATTGCCAATTATGTTTCAATCCCTAGTAGGGTTTAAGATTAATTGGAACTTTTTATCTTCCAGCGCCGCCTTATACTTGGGAAGTTTCAATCCCTAGTAGGGTTTAAGATTAATTGGAACTGGCAAGATCGAGGACAAATATCTTCCTTTAAAAGTTTCAATCCCTAGTAGGGTTTAAGATTAATTGGAACTCGACGACTTACCTACCTCAAAGCCTTTCTCCTGTGTTTCAATCCCTAGTAGGGTTTAAGATTAATTGGAACGCCTTACCTGAAAGGCCGTTTTACCATCAGAATTGTTTCAATCCCTAGTAGGGTTTAAGATTAATTGGAACCTGATACAGGCGACTGGCACTGCAAGTGGTACGCCGTTTCAATCCCTAGTAGGGTTTAAGATTAATTGGAACTTTTGCGAATTGAGGTAGATTGAAGGTCGATTTTACTGTTTCAATCCCTAGTAGGGTTTAAGATTAATTGGAACATGGGGTGGCTCTATAGCCGAGCTTAAGCAAAAAGTTTCAATCCCTAGTAGGGTTTAAGATTAATTGGAACAATAATTCTCTACCCCGTTGTGAGTGCTAATAATCCTGTTTCAATCCCTAGTAGGGTTTAAGATTAATTGGAACTTGCTTTTATTTTGCTTGAAAGATGTAAGAACTGATGTTTCAATCCCTAGTAGGGTTTAAGATTAATTGGAACCAGAAACCGGTTCGGGTTTTGGTGTAGGGGTGGGGTTTCAATCCCTAGTAGGGTTTAAGATTAATTGGAACACACCACGGTTCAATAGTGATGGAACACCTCGCAGTTTCAATCCCTAGTAGGGTTTAAGATTAATTGGAACCATCATGAGATGTAACCCCCTGAATCGTCAAGAATTGTTTCAATCCCTAGTAGGGTTTAAGATTAATTGGAACTTCTTTAAGTAGTTGCTTTATTGTGGCAATGGAAGTTTCAATCCCTAGTAGGGTTTAAGATTAATTGGAACGGTTCTTCGTTACTTGGTATGGTTCGATAGGGGGGCATAAATCGACTAAATCCTTATCTGGCAAGAGACTTAATTGATTAGTTCGCTCTAGAGCAAAAACAATTGACAAAAATCGCTAAATGCCTTTCTCTATAAGGGT
>NZ_JAPZQJ010000328.1:0-3682 GCF_027530405.1 Microcystis sp. LE19-41.2A
TTCCCAAATTTGAAAAAGATGCAGGAATTAAAGGAAGAATTTAGAAAGATTTATGAAACCTCAGAGAATCCGACAGAGGGAATGCTATCCATCTCGGAATGGTTGGCAAAATCCTCCAGTGTTTTTACTAAGAGTTGTCAAACAATCCGAAACTGGTTTGGAGAAATCATTAGTTATTTTGAGCGAAGGACAACGAATGGGGTGGTGGAGGGAATCAACAATAAACTTAAACTAATAAAACGGAGAGGCTATGGCTTGAGAAACTTTCGGAATTTTTGGGTTAGAAGTATGTTGTCTTGGCATCTTGTCTGTTGATTTAGCATAAAGGGTAACGAAGAGCCAAGGTGATTAAAAGGAGAGGCTATGGATTTAGGTTCTTCGGTTTGTGTTATGCAATGGAGGGGGGTTATAAAGGATAAAACCCTTACACAGAAAGACATTGCTTCGATTTTGGCCAAGTGTTTTCTATCTAGAACGAGCTAATCAATTGAGTCTCTTGCCCTATAAGGATTTAGTCGATTTATGCCCCCTGATCGAATCATACCAAGTAACGAAGAACCTTGTTTGTTTTTATGCTAAATAAACTCACTCAAGAATAATCGGATTATTGGTATTTTATTAATCCATATTGTATTAATTTTATAGTAAAATAATCCGTAGGTTGGGTTAAACGAAGTGCAACCCAACACAAAACATCAAGAATAATAGGGGGATGATGTTGGGTTTCATGCTTCAACCCAACCTACAAAATAGGCGATCAGCCTTCTGTAAAACCTCCGCAGTGACCGACTCGCTTAGATAATACTCCCCGCAATTCTGACAGATATCCGCAGGGACTTGTTTTAAAATCACGATACAATCATCTCTCTCTAAAGTAACAGTTACGAAACCCGATCGAGTCGTACCGTTTTTACAGATAACACATTCCATAACTCTTATCTTCCCTTACTATGTTTGCGGGGTGAGTATTACCCACCCCATCCACAATTAATTACTTAACTCGTATTCTATTTCCTGAATCTTCTCCTTTACCCAACCGTTAAACAAATCAACACCGATTTTCAGAGCCAACTCCTCGGTTAATTTTGGTTTAAGGATTTCCTCGACAAAAATCAGGTGAAAACCTCGATCGCCTTGCAGCGGTTTCAACAATCGAGAAGAATCCGATGCGAAAATTGCGGACGAAAGATTCGGTCGTAAATCCTTACGGTAAACAGTACCGCGATAACCCCCCTTGCGTCGTAATTCCACATCCTCGATATAGCGATGTGCTACTTCCTGAAAGCTGATTTCCTCCTCCTGAATCGATTCATACAACTCCTCCGCCATCGCCTGATCTGCTAATACCACCTCGTAGATCACCGCGCCGGTATAATCTAGCTGGTGTTCCACAAAATAGGATTCAATTTTGTCCGCGAAAAGATGTTCGGCTAATTTACCCGATAGTAAACTGAATTGAACGATCTCCTCGAAATCGTCTAGGGATAAGCCCTGTTTTTGCAACCAATTCCATGTATCTTTGGCGTTATGTAATCCTTTGGCGAGACGGAATTGATCGGCCGCCTGTTGTAACTCGGCAGTCGTGTTTTTAATCCCCGCTGCCGTGGCGGTTTCGGTGATGATTTTCCGAGCGATAATTCCCTCGGCCATTTCGGGAACTTTCCCCGATAGCTTAAGCTGTTGGATAAGGTCTTGATTGGTGATGGTGATACTATGCGACATAATGACTCCTTAAACAGTTGTGCGAAATTAATTTCCTAGTTGAGATAGGCAAGAGGGTTAGGGAGGGGTGTAAGTAATTTGGCTTTGATACCTAAAAAAACTACAGTTTTAACCCATCTTTTTGTAGATCCTTAAAGGGATCGAGGATGTAATCGATCACCCGACGCTGACGGACGATCGCTTCTGCGGTAGCCGTATCTCCCGGATTGAGGGGAATACATTGATTTCCCTTTTGAATACAGGAGCGATCGAGTTGAATTTCTAGCTCGAAAACGTTAATTTTTCCGTTTGGCGTTTCCTTTTCGAGTGCTGTCGGTGATTTCTTGGTGATCTTGCCGCCGATAATGCCGTAATCCTGAAAAGGATAGGCATCGAACTTGACTTTTATCGGCATACCGGCGCGGAGAAATTGACTTTGATCCGTGGGCATTTCTGCCTTGAGAATAAACCGCGATCCCTTCGGTGCTATCTCCGCAACCCGCGTTCCCGACTGCACCACCGCACCCGCGCGTTTAATCGGTAATGAAAAGATTGTGCCGTCGGTATTCGCCTTTAAAACCCTCTGACTTAGTTGGATTTGGAGCGCTTGCCGTTGGCTCTCGCTTTGGGCGATTTCCGATGCCAGTGTTGCGATCTCCGTGTCTAGATTGTTAATCTGCTCCTGTACCCTTAAGAGTGCCAACTCGTTGGAATGGCGGAGACTTTGATAACCCCGCTGCCGCTCCTGTAATTGCAGACGCGCTTGGGCGATATCGGCGCTCGTTTGTTGACTCGTCTGACGGTAGGCACTTTTTAATTCCGCTAGTTTATGTTGATTTTCTTTTACCTCCGCTTTTCCCCGCTCGTAGAGTTGTTGGCGCTCCTTGGCATTGTCCTCGCGCTCGATGAATTGCACCTCCGATATCGCGCCATCCTCCCACGCTTTTCGGTAGCGATCGACTTCTTTTAAAGCCGTTTCATAACGACTTTTGAGAATCGGATAATCGGTCTGACTTTGTGCGAGGGCGGTTTTCGCTTGATTTACCCGCGCCTGTTGTTCTTCTAGGGATATTTTGGCCTTCTTGATTAATGCGTCCACATTCTCCCGCGCTTGTTCGATCGAGGCTTCTTTTTCCGCTGCTGCCGCGCGATTTTGTTGGCTTTGGGTGGTTAAAGAAATCTCTAACTGACTTTTGACAAGTTTCTGTTGGGAAAGACGGCTTTTTTGTCCTTCTATTTTCTCCTCGATTTGTTGTATTTCCTTGCCGATTAATAGAGAATCTAGGGTTAAAATCGGTTGTCCTGCTTTCACCTCTTGGCCTTCACGGACATAGATTTTTTCCACTTCTCCTGCGGTGATTGCGTCGAGTTTGACCAGGGTAAGCGCATCTTAACAATCCTTGACAAAATGAACTTTATGTGAGTTGCTTACCCAGAGAGCGATTCAGGCATATTTGAGGAGAATTGGCCATCTCAATTGTTAAGCAAAAATTGACCAAATGGGTCGATTTCGTAACTATTCTGATTGACTGGTATCACTTGAAATGCCCATGCGGATCACAAAATTGGCCAATTGTCAATAGCGTTTGAGATGCTCTCACCCTGAATAGGGGGATGATGTTGGGTTTCCGTTGTCAACCAACCTACAAAATAGGCGTACTGCTACGCAGTGCCTTCGGCATCGCACCTGATACCTTAATAGCTAAGTTGCTTGTTTGCCAAATTCAGGAACAACCAGGTTGACTTCCTTCGAGTTGTAACCAAATGCTTCTACCTGAGACTTGATCAAATCAAGAGCATCATAATAAGCAAGGCTTTGTCCTTTATAGAAAGAAGAGTCCGGGAGCATCTCACCTTTGCAATGAGCATAAATACTTAGTGGAAAAATAGGCTTTTCGAGGGTAATTCTTGTTTTAATTCTCCATGTACGCAGTCTTTAAAAGCCTCTATTTCGTTCCAAGACACGATTAAGAGTGGCTTT
>NZ_JAPZQJ010000325.1:0-1976 GCF_027530405.1 Microcystis sp. LE19-41.2A
AGACCTCTTGCAAAAGTCTTAAGTCGATCCTTGTACAGCAACATTTTTGAAGATTATCAACTACTAATAAATAATTAACTGAAAGTCCCTCCCATTATTGTTTCTATCGTTTGTTTTCGGATTTATGCAAGAGGTCTAAAGATTAGATTGAACATTTCTGGGATTTCTGTCTAACAGCAATGGTCAGCGGTGATGAATGAACTAGAACATCGCCGCTTCATCGTGTTAGCTGGCTTGTGCTTAGAGTGTAAGTTTGCGGAGAAATCATGCGTATAGTAACTGATTATTAATACTATCAACAGTTAAGGTGTTGACTAAAACACCAACCCGTTGCACGACCTCGTAGGCAGTTTTCTGAGGGACAACAATAATTCCACAATGTTCTCTGCCTTCCTCTATGAATTGAAGATGCAATCGTTCAAAATCAACTCGGTTGTGGGTGACAAGACATCTACCTAAAGAAGCTGCAAATTCTAATTGTTCGCTGTCAGTTTTGCCCAAAGTTGACTGCTCAGGAACAGTGGTGACATCTAAACCACGAGAACGCAGAAGTGTTGCAACTAACGCCGACATATCTTCGTCCATGTAAAGCGAAGCAAATATGCTCATAGCTTACCCAAAGCTGCGTTTACAGAAGGATGCACCAACTCATCGGGGACTTGGTTACGTTCAATGTACTCGTTAATTTCTGCTTGATGATCCAAATAAAAACTCAAGGCATCGAACACTTGTGCTAAGGTCAAATGAGGTAAATGAGTTGGAATTTCCTCTGGCATCACACCTAATCGCCACAGACCTACGATTGCGCGAATAGATGTGCGAGTGCCTTCAATAATTGGCTCTCCACCTAAAATCTCATTGTTTCTGGTGACATAACGTGAAAGAGTGATAATCGTCATGGAATTAGGTCTCTTAGGGAAATCGCTAATTCTATTTTAGTCAGGGACAGACATGACTTGATCATGGCATCTAGTCGCTAGAGGCATCGTCGGCTAGATGTTTTTTCGGCAACTTAACCTAAGACTGGCTCTAATAGTTTGACTAGAGAAAAAAGAGGTGCGTTACATTTCATTAACTACCAGAGCGGCGTACTGCTACGCAGTGCCTTCGGCATCGTACTGACACAAACCGAAGAACCATAAAGATTAGATTGAACATTTCTGGGATTTCTCTCCAACGGCAAAGTTAGCCTGCTTTTGGGGCAGGGATTAGCGCAAAGGTGGTGTTATACTCAGACAAAGTGCAGAAAGTCAAAATCCGTAACTTTCTTGAATCCATGCTGACAACTACTCAATTTGCGCCCCTGCTAAAGCAATTGTCTTACTCCGATAAGCTCTTATTACTTAACTTTCTTGTAGCCGAGTTGCTCAAGGATTCTGGTATTGTACCGATGTCTATTGAAGATGATCTCCCTAGACAAGGTTTACATGACTCTTTTGAGGCTGCCGCCATTCTTGCTCAAGCATTAAAAGAGAAACAAGAATTGACTCATGGCTAATAAGGTAAGATTTGCTTTCACCGAGGTAGATTCTAGTCTTGGGGCATTAAGTGCGCTTCCTTATTTACCTATAATGTCGGCTTGAAGGAACCCTCGGTTTCACCTCGGAGATGAAAAGTTCCGCCAGCATAGAACAGCGAAGCACGACTAAGAATAACTCTAATCTATAGTTGCCAATTTAACTTTAGTATGCTAGAGTAGTTTGCGTGGTAGGTCGATAACGCAAAATGTTTGTTTTAGAGTACAAGCTTAGAGGAAAACCATCTCAATATCAAGCCATTGATGAGGCTATTCGGACAGTCCAGTTTGTTCGGAATAAATGTCTTAGATATTGGGCAGACAATAAAGGTGTAGGACAAAAGGATGTATATAAATATGTCACTCAATTAAGAAGTGAATACCCTTTTGTTCAAGACCTTAACTCTACAGCTTGTCAACAGGCTTGCGAACGGACTTGGACTGCTATTCTTAGGTTCTA
>NZ_JAPZQJ010000611.1:0-5375 GCF_027530405.1 Microcystis sp. LE19-41.2A
ACCGATTTTGAGGTAGTCAGTTACCTAATTTTCAGGGAAAAAGTCCAGGAATTTTACCCCCGATCCCTCCAATGGTCGGCACTTTTTGAGGAAAAAAAGTCTAAAAGCCTTATCCAACAAGGTTTTTAGATTTATTCAGCAAGCCCTAGATAAACTTTGGACAACCTTCTGGAATAACGGCATTAGTAACCCGCTTTCGGTAATCGAGCAGATTTCCTATTTACTCTTCATCAAGCGCCTAGATGACCTAGAACTAGCTAAGGAGCGTAAAGCCCAACGATTAGGCGAAAAACTCGAAAATACCACCTTTACCGCCAGCCAACAGCATATCCGTTGGTCGCACTTCAAAAATATCGATGATGCGGAGACAATGCTCCAGATTGTCCGGGATGAAGCGTTTCCCTTTATCAAAGATCTGGGGCAATTCTGCAAGGGTAGCACCTACGCTAAACACATGAAGAATGCGGTGTTTCTCATCGCGTCTCCGGCGCTGCTGGCGACGGTAATCGAGCAAATTGAAAAAATCCCGATGGGGGATCGGGACACCAAGGGCGACCTTTACCTAAAATGTCGGATGAATGCCCCCGCTACATTTTTCGAGAAGATACTCAGCTTTGCGGGGGATGAAATCAGACCAGAATATCAACCGCGGAGCATCGGTTTAATTCCACCATCTGTGGGTAAACTGTGTTATACCTAACTTAGCCAAGGGTCGAGGATTGTTAGATGCTAGTCGTAGAAGCAAAGCTAAAAAACGGAACACCAGAGCAATATCACCGGCTCGATGAAGCTATCATAACTTCTCAGTTTGTGCGTAATTCTTGTGTTCGTTATTGGGGGTCAAATCAAGGGACAACCCGCAATGATCTCCAAAAACTTTGTGCAGTACTAGCTAATAATAAAGAAACACCTTATGTTAATAAATTAAACTCACAAGCTCGTCAATCGGCTGCTGATAGAGCCTGGCAATCAATTAATAGGTTTTATCAGAATTGTCATGCTAAGATACCAGGGGAAAAGTGGTTTCCTCGGTTCAAAAAGCATAACCGTTCCTTTGAGTATAAATTAACAGGCTACCAACTATCTGATGATCGACGTAAAATCAGATTTACTGATGGTTTTCAAGCAGGAGAATTTGATTTATGGTGTAGTCAAAAGACATTATTTTATTATTCAGAGCAACAGATTAAACGGGTAAGAGTTGTTAGACGTGCTGACGGTAAACCAACGCGACAAATAACAGGAATTGACTTAGGGTTAAAGGAATTTTATACCGATGCTCAAGGCAATAATGTAGAGAATCCACGTTATTTAAGAAAGTCAGAAAAACGACTGAAAAAAGGACAACGACGATTATACAAAAAGTTTCCTCAAGGAAACAAACAGTCTAAAAACTATCACAAGCAACGGATAAAAGTAGCTAGGCTTCATCTTAAAGTATCAAGACAACGTAAAGACAAAGCAATTAAAGACGCTTTGGCGTTAGTCCAGTCTAATGATCTGGTAGTTTATGAGGCTCTAAAGGTAAGAAACTTAGTCAAAAACCATAAGCTTGCCAAATCGATTTCTGATGCTTCTTGGTATCAATTCACTGAATGATTGAATTATTTTGCCAAGATTTATCGGATTGTTTGTGTTGCTGTTCCTACCCATTTTACTAGCCAAGATTGTTCAGTTTGTGGGACGATAGTGCAAAAAACATTAAGCAATAGAACTCATCAATGCCCTAACTGTAAAACAGTCTTAGATAGGGATCATAATGCAGCAATCAACATTCTTAAAAAAGGGTTGAAATATTTTGTAAATCATCTCAACGGTACTGTTGGGCAAACAGCAACCACCCCAACCACTAGGGCTGATTCATTCTCCGAATCTAATTCTTTTTTTGCTACCTTTAATCGCTTATGAGGTAAGCAAAAGACCTCGGCCTAATATTATCTCAAGACCAAAAGTTTTTCTAGTTAAGGAATCTACCCGAATAAAAATTATTTTAATTGCCTCATATTTTTTCAGTGAAATTGAATTAGCAACGATAGATATACGCTTCAGCCGTCGAACTACTTATTAATTAGTACACAGGCTAAAAGCAAGCTGTGACTGGGTTAAGTACCTAGGCAAAATTATTTACACATGACGATCATTGCCCCGTAAGGGTTTTAGCTCGATCGGGCAGGTAATTAATTTTGCATGACTACTTATAATTTTTGGAGATGTCTAAAGCACGACGTTTTTAAAAATTTTCAGATTTTTATTTCCGAGAAATCGCCTAAAAACGTTGCCAGATAAGGATTTGAGAGAATGATATAAGAGAGAATGAAACGACCCAAGGAGCAAGGGGAGGTGTTGCCCCTTGCCTGTTGCCTCTTGCCTCATCTCAACAAGCAATTTAAATACGCGGGCAGCTTATTGTGTTGGGTGAGTTGGGAACCCTAACCGTAGTATGATTGAACAATGCGAAGACTCACAATCACTCGACCCGACGACTGGCACCTTCATCTCCGCGATGGTGCGGCAATGAAAGCGGTTCTCCCCCATACGGTGCGTCAGTTTGCCCGTGCCATTATCATGCCGAATTTAAAGCCCCCAGTGCGCTCGGTGGCTGATGCTGCCTCCTATCGCGATCGCATTCTGGCAGCAGTTCCAGAGGGTCAACAGTTCGAGCCATTGATGACCCTCTATCTCACCGATAATACCAGTCCCGAAGAAATCATGGCGGCGAAAGCCTCCCAGTTTGTCAAAGCGGTGAAATACTACCCGGCCGGTGCCACAACTAATTCCGACTTGGGGGTGACGGACCTTCGTAGGTGCGATGGCGTTTTGGCAGCGATGGAGCAGCTGGATATGCCGCTACTACTGCACGGAGAAGTTACCGATGGTGATATTGATGTGTTCGATCGAGAGAAAGTGTTCATTGAGAAGCACTTAATCCCACTGATAACAAGATTTCCGAAACTGCGGGTCGTCTTTGAACACATTACCACTGCCGATGCGGTCAAGTTTGTTCTATCTGCTAACAACAATGTCGCCGCCACAATTACGCCCCAACATTTATTATTTAGCCGAAACATTCTCTTTACCGGTGGCATTCGTCCCCATTTTTATTGCCTGCCGATTTTGAAACGAGAGGATCATCGTTTGGCGCTTTTGCAAGCGGCCACATCGGGCAACCCCAAGTTTTTTCTAGGGACCGATAGTGCGCCCCATTCTCGCTACAGCAAAGAAAGTTCCTGTGGCTGCGCGGGTTGTTATTCAGCCCTGCACGCCCTAGAGTTGTACGCAGAAGCCTTTGAGAGCGTCGATGCAATTGAGCAACTGGAAGGGTTTGCCAGCTTTCACGGTCCAGATTTTTATCAACTCCCCCGAAATACCGAACAAATCACCTTAACCAAAACCCCTTGGCGCATTCCCGATGAATTGCCATTTCCCGAATCCGGACTGGTGCCGTTACGAGCGGGTGAAGAGATAACCTGGCAATTAGGGGAATAAAAACCGCCAGTCTTGGTAGTTGCGGTCAAGAATTGACGATTAGTTAGGGCTGGCTGAATAAATCTAACAACCTTGTTGGATAAGGTTTTTAGACTTTTTTTCCCTCAAAAAGTGCCGACCATTGGAGTGATTGGGGGGAAAATTCCGGGACTTTTTCCCTGAAAATTAGGTAATTGACCAGGTGAAAATCGGTAAAACCCTACACCCTACACCCTACACCCTGTCCCCACGAAGAACTTTTTGCCGCAAACCCTAGTTATTTCCCGTGACAATGAGGAGGATCGATAACATTGGCAAAAATTGCCCAAAGTACCATGAGCGGCATCGGCAACAAACAGATTAGCCATTGATGACCGGTTAGGGTCGCCGTTGCAAACAGACTGTTCATCACCCCCCATTGGCTAAACAAAATTTGTAGGGCAACAGCAGCCACAATCCCCAAAATTAGGATCGGTGCATTAGTGATCGACGTTGACTGACGACGCAGGTAGTCCACTAGGCTCATCCCTAATTGACTGATACTGAGCAGATAGATAACCCGTGCTGCCACAAGGGATTGAATTGCCATTGTGCGGGCAACGGCAATATCTCCTGTGGTCGATTTAGCCCACTCAAACATACCAAAAATCAGAATCCAGTTAAACAATGAAACAGCCAAAATTCGGCGCAATAGTTTTTTGGTGATCAAAGGTTCATTGGGATTGCGTGGTGGTGACTGCATAATGCTGGGGGATTTTGCTTCAAAGGCCAGGGGAACAGTCATCGTGACCGAGTTGATCATGTTCAACCAGAGTACTTGTAGGGAGAGGATCGGTAAATCTCGTGCCAGTAAAGTACTGATCAGAATCGTCATCGATTCGCCACCATTGACAGGTAAGAGAAAGGAGATTGCTTTGCGTAAGTTTTGATAAACGGTGCGTCCTTCTTCGACAGCGGCCTTGATCGAGGCAAAGTTATCATCAGTGAGGAGCATATCAGCAGATTCCCGGGCGACTTCCGTTCCTCCTTTCCCCATGGCAATGCCGATATCGGCCTGCTTGAGAGCCGGCGCATCATTAACACCATCGCCCGTCATCGCCACGATTTCTCCTTGGGACTGGAGTACTTCCACCAGTTGCAGTTTTTGGGTAGGGGCAACCCTGGCAAATACCGATCCATCGACCACCGCTTGGGCCAGTTGATGATTATCCATTTGCGCTAATTGTTTTCCCTCAAATGCTAAGACTTGTGCTGCCGTTTTAATGCCCATCCGTTCCGCGATCGCCCGCGCCGTGACAAGATGATCACCAGTAATCATCTTGACGCGAATCCCAGCACTTTGACAGGCATGAACGGCAGCGATCGCCTCTGGACGAGGCGGGTCAATCATGCCCTGTAATCCTAGAAACACCAAGCCTGTTTCGATATCCTCATGGTCGATAGAATGCTGATGGGTCGCGGCTGCTTTTTTGGCGAAGGCAAGCACCCGTAAACCCTGCTCTGCCATCGTTTCTACCGCTTGCTCGATCTGTTGGGCGTTCAGCACGGTCATCTGACCATAGCGATCGATCATCGAAAATTTGGGTCTGAAACCCCGTCGTTCTACGACGGCTTTACTGTTAAATATTAGCACATTTACGAAATATATGCTAAAATGTGAGGTATGGAAAAAGCCTATTCGTTTCGATTTTACCCAACACCCGAACAAGAGTCGCTATTGCGGCGCACTTTGGGCTGTGTAAGATTGGTTTACAATAAGGCACTCCATCTCAGAACACAAGCTTGGTACGAAAGACAAGAAAGAGTAGGATATGCTGAAACGTCTTCAATGCTAACTGATTGGAAAAAGCAAGAAGAATTAGAGTTTTTAAACGAAGTTAGCTGTGTACCTTTACAACAAGGGTTAAGAC
>NZ_JAPZQJ010000330.1:0-3440 GCF_027530405.1 Microcystis sp. LE19-41.2A
TGAGGTAGTCAGTTGCCTAATTTTCAGGGAAAAAGTACCTGAATTTTGCCCCCGATCCCCGCAATGGCTGGCACTTTTTGAGGGAAAAAAAGTCTAAAAGTCTTATCCAACAAGGTTTTTAGATTTATTCAGCAAGCCCTAAATAATCAGTTTTTAATAACCAGATTTAGTATGAGAGCGCATTTTATTCATTAGCTAGATTTAAAACCTGATTATACAGTTGCTCTCTCATCCAAAATCCAGAAATACGCAAATGGTCAAGTAATGGTTTAACTTGAGCAATTAACCCCTTACTTTTAGCTTCAAGTAAAACTCCTAATACTCCGGTAAACTCAATCCCTAGACGTGAAGCAACAATTCTACCTAGACGTTCATCTATTAACAGAAGTTCGGCGTTTATTTCAAGAGCAAGAGTAATTGCTTCCGCCTCCCCTCTATCGACTTCAAGATTAAGATTTTCGACAAGTTTTGTATTGGTTATATTTTGTTTTTTGAACCAAGACAAGGTTTGAACTTCTTGACTTCCGGCGACGGGAACGGTAGTCAGTTCTCGATAAACGGCTTCAGGAATAATGATGCTTTCGTAGAGTTGCTGTAGTAAATTTAGCTGATTGACAGATGCTAAATTGTTAATGGGTGAGGTATTACTAACCACTATCATAATCTGCCTAGTTTGCCTAAGGTCTTGACATCAGCATCTAAGTCTTCAAGGTCGTAATGAAGAGGAATTTGGCGACTTGCTAGTAAACTTTGAAATTGAAATTGATTCATTTCTGCTAAATTACTAGCCTGTCCAAGCGTCAGCTTTTCCTTTTGAAAAAGCATGATGGCAATTTCTTGTTTTAGCTCAGATTCTGACATCCGAGTTAGGGATAAAATTTCATCAGAGATAGTAAGACTCATGATTTTTCTCCTGAACAATAACATTCCGATTAACAGTTAACTTTCACTTCTGATCCAATTCCATATTAGCAAAATGTTCCATTAGCATCCATCCGAAACAATCCCAAACCCCTGAGATGGCTTCATACTGGCAGTAGGACTATAGGACTATTGTAGTGTGCGTGTTTGCGCGTATTTAAAGGAAGGCAGCAGCTTTATTCGATTTTTCTGAACTAGAAGATTGAGAAGCTTGGTTAGGATCTCCCGGAAACTGAGCGCTCCCCAGTAAAACCGGGGAAGGAGATATATATTTTTTTACCTACCTGATACTTTTTAAGAGATTAACTATCTCATCGGGGAATCTTTGCTGTAATTATTCATCGGATAATCGCGACAACAGAATCATAAAATTTTGCCTTACTTTTTGGGTATCGGGATGATTTTCTCGTAATCTTTCTTGATAAATAGCAATAGCTCTCACATACAACGGTTCCGCTTCTGCGTATCTGCCTTGGTATTTGTATAATAGTGCTAAATTATTGAGACTGTTAGCAAAATCGAGATTGTTTTCTCCTAATAGCTGTTCTATCAGAGAAAGGGAGCGCTTATACAAGGGTTCCGCTTCTGCGTATCTGCCTTGGGAGCAGTATAATCCCGCTAAATTATTGAGACTGGTAGCAAAATAGAGATTGTTTTCTCCTAATAGCTGTTCTATCAGAGAAAGGCATCTCTTACATAAGGGTTCCGCTTCTGCGTATCTGCCTTGGCTGAGGTATAATTCTGCTAAATTATTGAGAATGTTAGCAAAATAGAGGTTGTTTTCTCCTAATAGCTGTTTTATCAGAGAACGGGAGTGCTTATACAACGATTCTGCTTCTGCGTATTTGCCTTGACAGCAGTATAATCCCGCTAAATTATCGAGCCTAATAGCAAAATCGAGATTCTTTTCTCCTAATCGCTGTTTTATCAGAGAAAGGGAGTGCTTACACAACAGTTCTCCTTCTGCGTATCTGCCTTGGAATTCATATAACACTGCTAAATTATTGAGAATGTCAGCAACAATTGGATGGTTTTCTCCTAAGCGAGATTGGATTTCTTCACAACATTTTGTTAAGGTAACTGCTGCTAAATCATATTCTCCCTGTCCCTTATAAAACAAAGCTAACCCAAGAAACACCTGAATTAAATTATCTTCCGGGTTGGGAATATCATCTAACATGGTTTGACTGACAAGTTGCAGATGGGGAATTGCGGGAGTTACCGCTGCAATAATCTCCCTTGTGGGGGTTTGCGGGATATTTTCGGCAATGGTTAACAAAGTTTCCACAAAAGCGCATCGATAAAGAGAATTTTTCTCAGGAATTTCCTGTAATTGCCGTTGAAAAAATTCTCTCACGAGGGGATGAATCCGATAAAAAGAATAGTCCTCATCCACGGGTTGCATCAGATGAGAATTATCCAATTGTCCCCGCGCTTCTTCTAGTTCGCTTTCGGTAATTTCCGTGGATTTTGCCGTATCTTCTAGCAACGTCCAAGCAATAGCCACCGGTGCGAATAAACTCAACAGCATTGCCACTTTTTGAACAGCAAAACTTAAATCATCCCAACTGATTTTAATTGCGGCTGCTACCCCTAAATGTCCATAATCTCTGTGGTTTCTTTCCTTGGTTAAAGCAGTATGAGCTAAATTTAATTTATCGCGTAAATGGCTAAACTTTAAATGACGATTTTTCGCTAAATATTCCCCCACTAACTCCACTGCTAAGGTTAAGCGTCCTAAAATTTCGTGACAAATCTGTTCTACTAAAGCTTTTTCTTGCTCAACTTTAGCAGTACCAACAATTTTGGTTAATAATTGGCCAATTCAAGTCTGAATTGCATCACTGTCTGATCTACCTTTATAGAATACCTCATTCGGGGTACGATAGTCAAGACATTTTCGAGGACGATTGTTAATCAAGTTTACGGCTATTTCCACCTGCTCTGGCTTAACAATTTTAAAATTCGTTCCCTTGGGAAAAAATTGTCTTAATAGTCCATTAGTATGCTCGTTTAATCCCCTCTCCCAAGAATGATAAGGAGTAGCAAAATAAAAATCTGCTCCCAATTTCTGACTCAACTCTTGATGTCCACAAAATTCTTTGCCGTTGTCACAAGTAAAGGTTTTTCTTTTGTCAGGGTGAATCTCTTGAAAAAGTTTTTCTGTGACTCTATTGATTTCCGATGCGGTTTTGTTTTTGGCTAATCCTGCTACTAGAAATTTCGAGGCCTTGTCTACATGGGTAACGAGAACTCCTAGATGATTTCCTCCAATCATCGTGTCACTTTCCCAATGACCGATCTCGGTTTTCTGGTCAGCAATTGCTGGTCGCTCGCTGATATCTACACGCCCTGGAATCCCTCCACGCTTACTTTTTGCTCCGCCTCGACTCTTTCTTTGACAAAGCCCCCGGCGTAAATATTTCTGGTACTCTCCACATCCGTGATAGTTCTGATAGATCATTTGATAGATGGTTTCGTGACTGAGAGATTCTTGACTGGCTCTTTTCAGACGACCT
>NZ_JAPZQJ010000143.1:0-2017 GCF_027530405.1 Microcystis sp. LE19-41.2A
GTAAATCTTTGACTAAATGTCGATGATTTTGGTGGAGTTTATCGCTCTCTAACCCACAACGAGGACAGGTTGCTTTTTTATTTTTCGATTCGATTCGGCAAACTATACCGATATTTTCTAGGTGTAGATAGCCTTGAATACAGGTTCCTTGTAGGTTCAAAAATTTGTCAAGTATCATAAGTAAAATACTCGGGTTTTTGACTATTATATCAAATCTTAACTCGATTGTCTATCTTTTGGTATTAACCTGTTGATGCCTTAAGTCCTTCCCTGTATGGATTTCAGCTACTTTTGAGCGTAGTTGCTCTCATCGAATTTTATTTTAAGTTAATTATTTGCATAACAATTCCCGAAGAGCCGAACAAAGTAACACCCATCCCTACCGAGCGCTCCTCAATTGTGAGCAGGTGCATCGAATTTATCTGAAAGAATTAGGGGAAATTCAGCAGTTACCCCTAGGGGTTGCCTTGATGGTACTCACCACTGTGGAAGAAACCCAAGCACCAGAAAAAGCCCGCTATTTACTGGCACGAACTCAACAGCAAATTGCAGATCCAGAAGCGGGTCGCGCCATAATAGAAATGATTGCCACAATTATGGTGTATAAATTTACTAACTTGAGTCGGCAGGAGGTGGAAGCGATGCTAGGACTACAATTGGCAGATACAAGGGTATATCGTGAAGCCAAGGAGGAAGGTCGCGAGGAAGGTCGTCAGGAAGGAGAATCTGCGCTCATCCTGCGGCTCCTCTCGCGTCGGATCGGTGAAGTGACTCCTGAAAGGCGATCGCAAATTCAAGCTCTCTCAATTAATCAACTGGAAGCTTTAGGAGAAGCTTTGTTAGATTTTACCCAACCCGAAGATTTGGAGGAATGGTTGCGATCGCATCTATCGCCCCTGTAATTGGGAGTAAGCCATCAGGGAGCAAAATGTAAAAATTTCTTAAATTGTGAATTATGCTAGGATTCGCCCTAGAATGATCAAAAATCATGACTACACAAGCAACAGTAATCCAAGGCACAGCCAAAGAAATTAGGGAAGCACTGGCACTTATACCAGATGATGAAATTGTCAGCCTTATGGTAGGTCGTCCCAGCTTATCTATTATTGCCAGAAAATTACAGCACGAGGCCGCAACTCTTGGCATAACAGCTGCGGAACACGACGCACTCATGGCATCGTTAAAACTTGACATCCTCACCGCCGTAAACGGACGGTGATTCCCAAACCTCACGATTTAGGTTTCTGCTTCTTTCCCTTGCGGGGTTCCGCACCTGCCTTAACAGATTTACTCTGTTCTGGTCTTATGGTCGCTCGACAGACTGACACCGCAAGCCCTGCGGCCAAAATATTTTTACTCGCGTTAATATCTCGGTCATGGTGCGTCCCACAGTCTGGACAGTCCCACTCTCGAACATTTAACGGCATTTTCAAGGGCAATATACCCACAATTACTACACCTTTTAGAGCTAGGAAACCATCTATCTATTTCGATGTAATTTCTCCCATACCAACGGCATTTGTAGGCTAATTGTCTAGTGATTTCACCCCAGCTTACATCAGATATTGCCTGAGATAATTTCGGTTTTTTGACCATATTCTTGACGGCTAAATTCTCAACCACAATCGTTTGGTTTTCCCGAACTAATTGAGTGGTTAGCTTATGTAAATGGTCTTTTCTACTATCGGTGATTTGGGCGTGAATTCTGGCTACTTTGATTTTTGCCTTTTCTCGATTTTTTGAGCCTTTCTGTTTTCTAGAAAGGCTTTTTTGGGCCTTTCGCAGTCTCCAATAATGTTTCTTAAAATGCTTAGGATTAGATACTTTGTCACCATCGCTGGTAATCACGAGGCTACTAATTCCTAAGTCAATTCCAATGGCTTTATCTGTTACTGGTAATGGCTTAATTGTTGGGTCATCAAATCTAATTGAAATATGCCAACGTCCTGAGGGATGTAATCTGACTGTTACTGTGCTTGGTTCACAGCTTTCTGGTATTTGTCTTGACCATCGAATC
>NZ_JAPZQJ010000217.1:0-3369 GCF_027530405.1 Microcystis sp. LE19-41.2A
AACCCTACACCCTACACCCTACACCCCACACCCTGCCCCCACGAAAAACTTTTTCAGCAAACCCTATCTAAATGGTTGCCTTTTTTAACTTTTTTATTGATCTCATTAAGCATTTCTACTTATTGCAAAGGTGAGATGCTACCGGGTCTTGGGTCTTGCCTCTTGCCTCGTCTCAACAAGCAATTTAAATGCGCGGGCAGCTTACTAGAACTCTTGCATATAGCGCTTTTCACGTTACTGAGGTATCGACAAGTTTTGCCAACAAAGAGTTTAAGCCCCTTGCCCATGCCTCATTCTGATGAAAACTGCTATATATAGTCTAAGGTAGAAAAAAGTTAAATACTGACTAAACCGCGCAATCATAACAACTGAGCCGACAAATTCTGATGTTATTAGCATTACAACAACTAACTGTTACCCCAGGCGACCGCCTGTTGTTAACTTCACTCACTTGGCAAGATTATGAAAAAATTCTTGACGAATTGGGAGAGCGACGGTCAATTCGTCTATCTTATAGTCAGGGAACTTTAGAAGCAATGACTCCTCTTTTTATTCATGAAAACACCAAAGTTTTAATCGGGGATTTGGTTAAAGTTCTCCTGGATGAATTAGAGTTAGACTATGAACCCGCTGGATCGACAACCTTTAAAAATCAGCAAATGGATCAAGGAATAGAACCAGACGAGTCTTTTTATATCGAAAATTGTGCTGCTGTTAGGGGAAAAAAGCGACTTGATCTGGCTATTGATCCCCCTCCCGATTTAGCAATTGAAATTGATATTACTAAGCGAACCCGATTTAATAATTATGAGCGATTGGGTGTTCCTGAATTGTGGCGATATAATGGAGAGAGACTGGAAATCAATGTTTTGCAAGGATCGGAATATGTTGAATCTTCCCAAAGCCGACTATTTTCTCAATTTAATCTAATAGAAAAAATTCCAGAAACGCTACAAAATAGTCAAAAAATAGGTAGTGCAATGGCATTAAAACAATTCCGAATTTGGGTCAAGCAAACGCTTAATCCCTGACCTCAAATGTACAAGGAAGTCAGGGAACTTTTGCCGATGATAATTTAGAGGTTACAGTTTTCGGTTTAAGGCTGCACCTATTCCTATTGATCAGTGATCAGTTATCAGTGGGTAAGTTAACAGTTATCAGATATGAGTTTTTAAGTGTGCAGTATTAAATAGAGGTTTCCTACTGTCTTTTTACTGCTCACTGATTACTGGTCACTGATTACTGCTCACTGTTTTTAGACGTGGAACGGACTACCAGCGATCGCCAGCCTCATAAATTGCTAAACGTCCGACACCTAGATATAATCCGGGAGAATTGTCCCCAGGGGGATAAGCAGTAATTCCAAACTGATAGACACCACCATAATCAGGATTTCGTACTGGTTTCAGACCGATGGAAACGGTATTACCGGGGGGGACAGGAGGATCAAAAATGACCGTAATCGTCTGAGTATTGGGGTCAAAAGTAGTGGATTTTAGGGTTAATTTTTCGCCTCGCTGATTGCGATCGCCAAGAAAAGCAAAGGTTTGATCGAGAAGAAAAGCAATAGTTTGAATATTAGGCTGCTGTTGTATGGTTACTTTACCCAAGGGCGCCCCGAGAGACGGCGGTAGAGCGATGGTAAGATAGTATTTTGCTCCCCAAGCACGCACGGATTGGAAAGTAGCGGAGAAATTAACCAGAGTGGGAGAACTCTCAAAAAATACTCTGCCATCGGGAAATTGTCCTGCGAGAGACACAGAAGCATCAAAAGCGAGTATAGCAATCAAAGCGAGTTTAGATAGACTTTCAGTCTGTTTTAAAGGCAAAAAAGGAATTTTCAAGGTAAAAGCTACTATAAAATATTGATTGTTAAGGGCAATTATACCAAATTCACTTAACCCTAAACCGCTGCCATTATCAGTGATCAGTTATCAGTTGTTTTCTCCCCACTCCCCCACACCCCACTTCCCCAACCCCCAACCCCCAACAGCTAACCCCCAACTTGCAATGTATCTCGAACACCTACATCTTCACAGTTTTAGAAATTATGCCGAACAGGTGCTAAAATTCGACTCTAAAAAAACAATATTATTGGGCAATAATGCTCAGGGAAAATCCAATTTACTAGAAGCGATCGAACTTTTGTCCACTCTCAAGAGCCATCGAGTCAGCAAGGATCGGGATCTGGTGCTAGAATCGGACTCGGAGGCGAGAATTTTTGCTAGGGTTAATCGTCTTTATGGAGCATCAGAATTAAGTTTAATTCTCCGTTCTTCCGGTCGTCGCACCGTGATCCGCGACCGTCAACCCCTGCGCCGTCATCTCGATTTTTTGGGCGTGATTAATGCGGTACAATTTTCTAGTCTCGATCTGGATTTAGTGCGCGGTGGTCCGGAAGCTCGCCGAGATTGGTTAGATACTTTATTAATTCAATTAGAACCCCTATACGTTCATATTTTACAGCAATATAATCAGGTTTTACGACAAAGAAATGCTCTCTTAAAAGAGATTCGTAAACAGGAATTAGAGGGCAAAGTTTATGCAGATTTATCCCAACTAAAACTCTGGGATTTACAACTAGCAGAAACCGGTTCAAGAGTAACGAGAAGAAGGGCGCGAGTACTGCAAAGATTAATTCCTTTAGCCCAAAAATGGCACGAAAGTATTAGCGGAAAAACCGAACTTTTAGAATTACAATATATTCCCAATGTGCCTTGGGTAGAAGATGATGTCAATGGGGTACAAAGGGCTTTTTTAGATAAGATTGAAACCCGTCGTTTGGCAGAGAAACAACTAGGGACATCGGTAGTCGGTCCCCACCGGGATGAAGTGGATTTTTTAATTAACCAAAACCCCGCTAAATCCTACGGTTCCCAAGGACAACAAAGAACCTTAGTTTTAGCCTTGAAATTAGCGGAATTACAGTTACTAGAGCAGATTATCGGAGAACCTCCCCTACTACTCCTCGATGATGTTTTAGCCGAATTAGATATCGAACGACAAAATCAATTATTAGATGCGATCGAAGACCGTTTTCAAACTTTAATTACCACCACTCATCTCAGTTCTTTTGAGTCTCGCTGGTTGCAATCTTCCCAGATATTTTCTGTCAAAAAGGGACATATTTTTTATTAGCCTATAGTCTCTCTTTGTTTTGCTCTTTGTCTGTACACACCCATAATTCGATCCCCCCTTAATCCCCCCTTAATAAGGGGGGGATCTGACAGTTTTTAACACCTAACTACTTAGGGTTTGCTGAATAATGGTAAAACCCTTTTAAAATAAAGCTTTTGACCTGTTAAAGTCCGATGTTAGTGCAAGAAAATAGGATTGGGACTTTCAAAAACCTTGCATTATCCTTCTTGT
>NZ_JAPZQJ010000591.1:0-2434 GCF_027530405.1 Microcystis sp. LE19-41.2A
TCAGGTGGTCAACTACCTAATTTTCAGGGAAAAAGTCCAGGAATTTTCCCCCCGATCCCCGCAATGGCTGGCACTTTTTGAGGGGAAAAAAGTCCAAAAGTCTTATCCAACAAGGTTTTTAGATTTATTCAGCAGACCCTAGGTAATAAACGCTTACTCTATGAAGAATTAGGGGTTAGTGAATACTGGAGTGTTAACGTCGATTATCCCCAAATATTTGCTTTTGAAATAATCGATCGAGGGAGCAAAAGAATTGATATATCAAAGGTTTTACCTAATTTAAAACTCGCGGTTTTAGAGTCAGCTTTACAACAGGCACGCAGCAAGGATCAAAGTCAGGTGGGACGTTGGTTAATCAGTCAATTTCAAGGTTAAATCTTACTGTTTTTTGGCAGCCGCTTTCTCCAATAAAGACTCGGCAAAAGCGATGGCATCTGCTGCCGAATTTCCTCCCGTTAATTGTGCCAATTCTTCCCTTCTCGTCTGACGATTATCGAGAGAAGTAACCCGGACAACCGTGCGAATTTCCGAGAGATTAGTGGGATTATCTTCGGCAATCATTTGTTTATAAACGCGAAAATGGTGATCAGCTAAAGCAGCCACTAAGGGTTGATGAGTAACGCATAAAACTTGATATTGTTGACCTAATTGATCTAATTTATCGGCAATTGCCTGGGCAACTTTTCCCGATACTCCCGCATCAATTTCGTCAAAAATTAGGGTTGTCGCTGCCGATTGGGATTGGGAAAAACAGGACTTTAACGCTAGGAGAAAACGACTCATTTCTCCTCCGGAAGCGGTACTGGATAAAGGTTGGATTTTTTCCCCTGGATTGGGACTAAAATAAAATACCACTTGATCGACTCCCAGACTGCTAGGATTACCCGGGTTAATCCGACAGACAAAAATCACCTTTTCCATGGCTAAAGGTTTTAATTCCTGTACCAATTGTTTTTCTAGTTGACTAGCGGTTTGTTGTCGCAAAAAGGTCAACTGGGTGCTAGTTTCTCGATAGATGTTTTCCTGTTGCTGACAAATTTTTTCTAATTCTTCAATGGATTGTCCTTCTCCCGTCAACTCCGCTAATTCCTGCTGTAATTTCTGATAATAATCGAGCGCTTCGGCTAAACTTGGGCCATACTTGCGACAAATGCGCTTAAGTTGGACAATTCTCTCTTCTATCTCGTTCAATCTCTCGGGATCTGCCTCTAGACTATCCCCATAAACGTTGATTTCCTGTCCCGCTTCCACCACCTGATTTAATGCCGATCGCACCATCTCTAAAATTGGCTCTAAACTTGTATCATAAACCATCATATTTGTCAAGATATTTTCAGCTTTTCCTAACAAATCGGCGACGGCCGGTTGATCGCGATCGTTTTGGTAGAGTAGTTGATAGACTTGATAGCTGGAATTTTGCAAATCGACAGCGTGGGAGAGTCGGTTTCTTTCCTGTTCCAACTGTTCCAACTCGTCAGCGTCAGTTAAATTAGCTGATTCTAGTTCTTTTAGTTGATATTCTAATAAATCTAATCTCTGTAGGCGATTTTGTTCCGATTGCAACCTATTATTTAAAATATTCTTGCTTTCTTGCCAGTTAAGGTAGGCTGTGGCTACCTTTTCCCGCTGCCGCAGCAGCGATTCACCCCCGTAGAGATCTAATAATTCCCTCTGTCGATTAGCGTCCATTAACTGAACTGTTTGACCTTGGGCGGTGATTTCTACCAAAAAATCTCTTATTTGCGCCATTTGTTGGCGATTAGCGACGACTCCGTTAATCCGAGAACGAGAACGCAAGGAATTATTAGTAATCACTAATTCCCGGCTGATGGTCAGACTATTATCTTCTAATGGGTCAATTTCCTGACTTTCTAGCCAAGCAATTAATTCTGGAGTCAGAGAAAAAGTCGCTTCTAGGGTTGATTGTTGGCTTCCCTGACGGATGACGCGATGATTGACTTTACCACCGAGAACAATATCGATCGCATCTAATATAATCGATTTTCCTGCCCCCGTCTCACCGGTCAGTACATTTAATCCGCTGCCGAAAGTTAATTCTAAGCGATCGATGAGGGTAAAATTTTGAATTTGTAGGCAGGATAACATATATCAGTAATCAGTAATCAGTTGCTAAGTAGGTAGGCGTTAAAAATTATCAGACACCCCCCTTATTAAGGGGGGATTAAGGGGGGACTAAGGGGGGATCGGCACCCCCCTTATTAAGGGGGGACTAAGGGCGGATCGGCACCCCCCTTATTAAGGTGGGCAGGGGGGATCGAACCTAAAATCCATTATTAATTTAATTATAACCAGTTACTTATTCTCATTATCTTTCAACATTCCCTAATTTTCCCCGAAACGGTAGCCTTTACCATAGACAGTATTAATTAGAGGTGTTTCTCCGGCCGCTTCGATTTTACGACGCAGTAAGCGC
>NZ_JAPZQJ010000569.1:0-6821 GCF_027530405.1 Microcystis sp. LE19-41.2A
GGTTGCCGCTTTTTGAGCCATCTTGGAATAATTTGACGTGCTGGTGGATTTCTAACTCACCCATTTTACCTTAGCTGACAATAATTATAAATTTTTATTTCCCTTGAATTCCCTATTCTAAAAACAGAACTATCTTCCTGAATTAACCCCGTTCATTCTCAGCCAACCTCTTTGATTGCTTGAGTATTTATACTTAATTTGTCCAGCCAATTGTTTTTTTTAGTGATCGCCTCTCCTATAAAATAGTTACTTTGTACTTTATTTTCAATGCCAAAATCGGGGTTAATGCTCTATTTATTTCAAAATGAGAATTGCTGGTGTTCCAAATGCCTTGCTAATCGTAGCCTGTTTCCAACTAATCCTATTTGACCTAATAGGTAAGGTTTGTACCAAATCCACAGAAATTAAAGAAATTCGTTTTAATGTTTCCAACTAATCCTATTTGACCTAATAGGTAAGGGAAAAGCCTCTTACAGTTTTGGAATATATTCCAGAGTTTCCAACTAATCCTATTTGACCTAATAGGTAAGGAGTAAGAGTAGGGCTAATTCATGAATTAGCCCTACTTTTTTAGTTTCCAACTAATCCTATTTGACCTAATAGGTAAGGAAGAAATAGCCGATGCTGGTTATTTTCCTGTAGAGGTTCCCGATTAGTTTCCAACTAATCCTATTGACCTAATAGGTAAGGCAACTATTAAGCAAGCCTTTGACGATTGCGTTTTTATTCGTTTCCAACTAATCCTATTTGACCTAATAGGTAAGGAGTAAGAGTAGGGCTAATTCATGAATTAGCCCTACTCTTTTAGTTTCCAACTAATCCTATTTGACCTAATAGGTAAGGATCAAAAGGTAAAAATAAATGGCGAAATTAAGTTTTCCAACTAATCCTATTTAACCTAATAAATAAGGACGAATCCTCTGATTTTTTTGGTGAACGCTTTAAGTGTTTCCAACTAATCCTATTTGACCTAATAGGTAAGGGAATTGATATTGATTTCACGGAAATTGACTCTAATGTTTCCAACTAATCCTATTTGACCTAATAGGTAAGGAGTAAGAGTAGGGCTAATTCATGAATTAGCCCTACTTTTTTAGTTTCCAACTAATCCTATTTGACCTAATAGGTAAGGTCAACTCTCGATGGTGAGCAAGCCGCCATCAAAAATGTTTCCAACTAATCCTATTTGACCTAATAGGTAAGGTTTACGAAATCTTAACGAGCAAGCCGCCTATTTTAAGTTTCCAACTAATCCTATTTAACCTAATAGGCAAGCAGTAAGAGTAGGGCTAATTCATGAATTAGCCCTACTTTTTTAGTTTCCAACTAATCCTATTTGACCTAATAGGTAAGGCTGGGGGCAACAAGTGCTCTTATCCTAACGGGTAGTTGTTTCCAACTAATCCTATTTGACCTAATAGGTAAGGATAAAGACTTTGATTACGCTGGCGCAATCATGCTATCAGAGTTTCCAACTAATCCTATTTGACCTAATAGGTAAGGTTTTATGTTCTTTTTGGCAAGATAGATCCTTGTTGTTTCCAACTAATCCTATTTGACCTAATAGGTAAGGACGCGAGGTCATCAATCCTATTGATGGTATTGAGTTTCCAACTAATCCTATTTGACCTAATAGGTAAGGTCATTCCGACTAGACTACAATGGGAATATAAGTCAGTTTCCAACTAATCCTATTTGACCTAATAGGTAAGGGTTCATCCGCCATTCCCATACTCACTGGGAACGAGCAGTTTCCAACTAATCCTATTTGACCTAATAGGTAAGGAGTACCCCTTGGAAAGTCTCATCGAGAGGGGAAGACAGACCCCCAAATCGACGCACCTGCAAAAAGAGGGTTAAAAAGTGGTCCCGGGGGGGGTAAAAGTCCCGATACCAAAGGGTAGAACCCTGACTGGGAGAGCAATCGACGCACCTCAACCAGAGAATCGGGGTTTTAGGTCGGGGAGGGGGTGCATCGATTTTCAGTCAAGAGTTGGGGGACAAGCTAGATGATGTAGAGATTTGGGGGTGGTTGAGGAGGAGAACCTCCCATCACCAACAATCTAGAGACAGCTTCTTCGGAAATCCCATAGAAGCGCACATCATCCTCTTGAGGATTGACCCTTTCTACTACTTTAGCGTACAGTTTCCGCCTCTGGATGTGTAATTAATTTTGCTTAAGTAATTATCTGTAATTAATTGTCTAGCTACTGATTAAGGAGGGTAGCGGGGGTGGGAGTTTTTTTTAAGGATTTTTTAACCCCCAAAATCCCCCGATTCTGGCGAGCAATCAGTATCATGGATAACAACAACAAGTTTTAGGTCTAATCCGATAAAAATCATGACCTACCTATCTCCTAAATTATTCACTTTTGAAGACTTTTTAAACCAGTATGGAGATGACCCACGCTATCAATTAATTGACGGGGAGTTGCGAGACTTGGAACCCACTGGACATCAGGAATCCGTAGCGGGAAAAATCGCAGGAAGACTGTGGGGAGAAATCTTGCGATTACATCTACTCTGGACAATTCCTAAAAACTGTTTGCTCCGTCCAGAATCCGGTCAAGCTACTGCTTTACGTCCCGATGTCATCATTTTGGATGAAGTGGACTTTAGCACCGAACCTCTCTGGGAAAAACAAGCAATTTTAACTAGCTCCCCAGCAATTAAATTAGTGGTAGAAGTGGTTAGTAGTAATTGGCAAGATGATTATGCACGCAAAGTTGAAGAATACTCATCTTTAGGTATTGCTGAATATTGGATTGTCGATTTTCGTGGATTGGGTGGCATCTCTTTTATCGGTAAACCCAAACAGCCTACTTTGACTATTTGTCAGCTAGAAGGTGATGAATATCAACAAAAATTATATCGTCTTTATGAGCGCATTAGTTCGGCAGTTTTTCCCGAATTGTCTCTGTGTCTTCTCGATATTATGCCCTAAATCTCTAGTAAAATTATGCTGAAATCTCTTAAAAATGTCCTGGGTAATCTGCGTCAATATCCCTATAATATTATCTTTAATCCCCTCACCAATGCAGCATTAGCCATCGCCGCTATTTTGGCACTAATTGCCGATCAATTTGGCCAGGGATATTATCTAATTTTTCTGATTACTTTGGCTCTAGTTATCATCGGTATCTGGCTAGAATCTCAGAAATACGACCTCTATAAACATCAGGCGATTCCTCTACCGATAGTGATTAAAATTGCTAATCCTGCCGATAGTAATAAGGCTCTGCAATCGCTTTTTAATATCATCGAAACAGAAAATAAATACAAAGATCATAAAAATAATCTTGACCAGTATCTCAATGTTAGTGAAACAGATTTAATTTTTAACTACTCCTGTGATATTTATGATCAAGAAATGCTGAAAACTTTTCTGCAAATACTACGCTATAATCTAGAGAAACTTAAGAAAAAAACTCCCCAAAATACTATTATTTATCTTGCCTATATCGGTCCGATTAGCGTCGCTATTATGGTCGGTACTATTCTCGCTACCGAAGGAGTAAAAATCTTTCAATATAATAAATCTTCTGATAGTTATTATCCTGTGGTGGAAATTGGCGATCGCAAACTTAAAGAAGATATTAAAGAATACGAAAAATTTGAGCGTGTTGTCACCGAAAAAGGTCAAGATAGAGTAACTATAGCCATCGATGTTTCTTCCCATAAAATTAATCTTAATGATCAGAGTATTGAAAACTACGGCGATTTAATTTATCTGAAAAGTAAAGGCAGTGGTACAATTGAAAAAAATGAAGATTGGCTACAATATTCTAGAGAAATCTTTAAAACTATCAACATCGCTCAACAAAAAAACTATCAAGAGATTAAGCTAGTTTATTCCATGCCTATAACTTTGGGAATACTTGTCGGAATGGCCGTTCAACAATACTGGCCAATTCTCCTAACTCAATACGAAAATTCTACCTACAGAAATCTTATTAATCTTCAGGAATTTAAACTTTATCGAGGACAATAAAGATAAAATGAACTATACTGTAATTACCTTTGCTCCTGTGCAAGGATTCATCGAAAAATCGCGTAAACTAAGGGACTTATACGGTGGTTCTTTTTTATTATCCTATCTTGCCGATGCTATCTGTCAGGCAGCGGATAAATATCCTGAATGTAGCCTTATTTCTCCGGCTTTAATTGACGTTAAAAGAGGAACTCCCAACCAAATCTTAATCGCGGGTAATTTTCCCAAAAAAGAGGCCGAACAAGTCTTCGATGACGCATGGCAAAAAGTGGTTAATAAGTGTCGGGTTTGGATTGAACAAAATTTACCACAATACAATTATACTTGGCGACGAGAATGGAACCTATGGATTAATCATACTTGGGAATTCTTCTGGGCGCAAGAGGACTCGATCGATTGTGCGTTTAAAAGTCTGCAACAGAAAAAATATCAACGAGATTGGACGGGAATTAATTGGCAAGGAGAAAGTTCTAGCTTATCGGGTTCCGATGCCATTGTTTGGTATGGAATGACGGATCAAACCCATCCTTTATATTCTAGTATTTCCCAACAAAATCAGCAAATCACTGAATTTTATCAACAATTAAGTCAAAAACTTTCTAATGCTATCCTCGATGAAACCGAACGTCTTAGCATTCCCGAATTAGTCAAAAGAATGATTACATTATATGATATTGGCAAGCCTTTAAACCTAGAACTTCCTAAAAAATTTGTGGAACTAAATCGCTACGAGGAAAAATCCTATACAGGATGGTTTCAAGGGGACGGTGACGGGATGGGAAATTACCTAAAAAATCTGTCCATATCCTCAAGAAAAGAATTTAGTCAAAGAATGCGACAATGGGGAGAAGAACTAGAAAATTATCTTAACTTTGGTCGCATTATTTATGGAGGAGGAGATGACTTTCTAGGGGTTTTGTTTCCACAAAAATCAGAACCAAAATTAACCCTACAAGATTGTCTATATTGGTTTGATCAATTTCATCGGGAAATCTGGCCAAAACACGGTTATTCTCAGGATATAACTGTTAGCGTCGGTTTTGTTTGGGCAGCTTCAGGAGTTCCTCAGCGTGACATATTGCAACAATGTCGAGAAGCAGAAAAATCCGCTAAAAATCAAGGTAAAAATCGTCTAGCGGTGCGAATCCTTTTTAACAGTGGTAACTATTTAGAGTGGGTTTGTCCCTGGGAAAACTTAAAAGATATCCTCGATATTTATTGCGATCGCAGTGAAGGAAAAAACTGGACACATTTCTATAATGATATAGCAACTTTAGAAAATCGCCGCGCTTTTACCGATGATAATCACGATATTGCCAATGCAGTTTTTAACCTTTATTTTAATCAAAATATACCCATCGATACCACCTCTCACCAAGATAAAAATAACTGGGTAATTAACCTCTCAAAAGTGGCCAATCATCTCACCTAAACATACAAAAATGCTGCAATATCTGATCATAATTAAACCTTTGGGATTTCTCTACGGTAGCGCCGGTCCGTTTCTGTCTCCAGAAAATCTAGTTGGACGTTCAGGAAATCGTTTTCCCCCCACTGCTGCCACAGTTTCGGGACTATTTGCTCACAGCAATCCCACCAATATTCGCGATTTACAAATTGCCGGCCCTTTTTGGGCAAACAGTGAACAACCAGATAACTTTTTTGTCCCCACTCCCTTTATTTATCTGGCTAAAAAACCCCTCGCAAATTATTTTCAAGACCAAGAAAATAACGACAATGGAAAAATTCAACACACCTTAACATGGCAAGAAAAATGGCAAGAGAAAGACAGTAAACAAATTGAGGGAAAATTCGATCGAGATAGTTGGATTCCTATCAACCAATGGTATAATCCTCAAAAAGCCTATGGTTCTCCGTGGCAATATCATCCCCATCTCCATCCGCGTTTGTTAGAGGAGCAAAGAAAGGTAAAAACTGGAGAATTATTCCTCGAAAATGCCGTCCAGTTACATCCAGATGCTTGTCTAGTTTATTTAGCTAATCAACCCCTAGAAAATGGCTGGTATCGCTTTGGTGGGGAATCCCATCTAGTGGAAGTTAAATCACTTGAACTAAGCAGCCATCTCCAAACTTTATTTAATCAAGATGTCGGTCAATATTTTGCCCTCATTACTGCCGCAATCTGGGGAACAAATCGCCTATCAACTCGCAATCCCAGTGATTGGCAATTAGAAACCCTCAACACCGAAAGACCAATAACCTATCGTTATCGATTCGGAGGAAAAGATAAAGTTAAGCGCTTATCTAGGGGACGTTATGCAGTTCCCGCAGGAACAGTTTATCGCTTAAAAAACCCCTTACCATCTTGGCAAAATTGGCAGGAATCTTGGTTCCCCACTGAAGGGGTTTCTCTCAAACGTTGGGGCTGCGGATTAGCCTTACCCTTAGAAAATATTGCCAAATAAAGCCTATAATTATTGAGTAGGGTAAATGAGACGAGCATAAGTGATAGCTATGGCAAAACTAAAAACTAGATTTCCCCGAAAAGCTTTATTAGATTATTGAAAAAGTGGTAATAATCAAAGCTCAAAAATTAGCAAAAATAAAATGCTGCGTATGTTTTTAGATTTTTTGGTAGAAGATGCCTTTAAAAACCCTTCTTCTCTCACTCCTTACACAGAGGAAATGGCTAAAGAAATCGATGAATTATTAAAGGGTGTTGCAATTGATTAGGAATAAACCTATAAGTAGGTAGGCACAATTATTTGTAGGATGGGTTAGCGGTAGCGTAACCCATGCGGGCGTTGGGTTTCATGCTTCAACCCAACCTACGTTCATTTTATATTTAATTCCAGATAGGTAGATAGGG
>NZ_JAPZQJ010000261.1:0-6877 GCF_027530405.1 Microcystis sp. LE19-41.2A
GCTGCCTGTAAGCATCCCACCGAAAAGCTAATGCGCGGGGGGTTTGGGGGCGGCGCCACGCCCCCAACGGGGGGTTTGGGGGGTAGAACCCCCCAAAAGCTTGGATTGAGGGAAAAAATCGAAAGTAACGCCCGACTTTAGCAGAGAGTTTCCCCTTTAAAATCCCAACTTAGTAGATTTACAAAGCGGGGTTTATTTCCCAAATCCTTTACCGCGATTGACAGCAGGTAAAATGAGACAACTGTTAATCTGTTCTTTTAGGGTTTCATGATCGAGATTTTGACCGATAAGAACTAGCTGATTTTTGGGAGTACCTTTCCATTCGTCATCTTCGAGAGTAAAACGTTTGCCACTGAGGTGAAAAATATGACGTTTAGGACTTTCATCAAACCAGAGAATACCCTTAGCGCGGAAAACGCTTTCTGGTAACTGATTATCGAGGAAATATTGGAACTTCCGAATCGAAAAAGGTTGGTCACTAGCAAAGGAAATAGAAGTAAATCCATCCACCTCTAAATGATTGGAATGATCGTGATGATCATGATTGTGATCGTGATCGTGGTGGTGATCATGGTCGTGATCATGATCGCAATGGTCGTGATCGTGGTCGTGGTGCTCATGGTCGTGGTGTTCTTCTTCTGTGTCGAAATATTTATCCGATTCAAATAGTCCGACGCTGAGAATTAAGGGTAAAGGAACCTGACTTTTGCTAGTACGAAGAATTCTCGCTCCTTCCTTCATGTCCCGGATTCTTATTTCTAAAGAATCCACATCCGCTTCATCCACTAGATCGGTTTTATTGAGAACAATAATATCACCGTAGGTGATTTGACTTAAGGCCGCTTGCGAGTTGAATAAATCGAGACTAAAATTGGCACAATCCACCATAGTGACAATGGAATCTAAACGGGTCATTTCCCGTAATTCTGTACCTAAAAAGGTTAAAGCTACCGGTAAAGGATCGGCTAATCCCGTGGTTTCTACGACTAAATAATCGATTTTTTCGGGACGTTCGAGAATTTTATAAACTGCTTGAATTAAATCCTCGTTGATCGTGCAGCAAATACAGCCATTATTTAATTCTACCATGCTGTCATCACTACTGATAATCAGTTCATTATCGATACCGATTTCACCAAATTCATTGACAAGAACAGCAGTTTTTAATCCCTGTTGATTGCTGAGAATATGATTGAGGAGGGTAGTCTTACCACTACCAAGGAACCCAGTAATAATTGTTACCGGTAGCCCTTTTTTTGGCACTGACATCGTGTTAATAGCTTGTGATTCGACGGTTTGCATAATGATTTGGGGGTGAGTATTCTGTCACTAAAAAGCGATTTTTCGGGATGAGATGGCTAGTTTTTCTTGATCAAACAGTCTCCACTCGATCGCCGACTATTTTTATTGTAGATATTTTTGGACCACATCCCATCCTGTTAGGGTAACAAAAAGAAAACCCAGAAACAATAAAAGATTAGTGCCGATGTGGAGAGACCGCGCTAGAGGTGGACGAGTTGTAATGTTCAGGCCGCTAATTGCCGAAACAAAAACCAGAAAAACCACCGATAAACCCGCTATCAGGTGGGAAGAGTGGCCTAAACTGCCATAATGACCGATTGTTCCCACTAATCCGATTCCCAGCAGAATTAAGACCAAAGCAACCATGATCAGGCCGCTGAGGAGATGAAAGGATCTTAACCATTTCGGTCGAGATTGGCCCGCGAGTCGTCGATAACCCATGTTTACCCCCGAAACCGCTAGTAAAAAATAGGCAAAGAGGGTAAATCCCATCGACCAAGCGGCAATTTTCCATAACCAGAGAAAGGAAGGGAGATTCATAGGGGTGGGATTATTATTAGCAAGGAAAGGGACGACCGATCGTGTTAATTTAAGTTTACCGGACAAAAATCAGCAAGTTAGGGCTAATATGTCTCATCTCACCATCGACACAGAAAATAATCAGCGTCAACCCTTTGAGTTACCCGGGGCTAAACCCCATTATAACCCCGATCGACCCGGACAAGTTAATCATATTTTTCTCGATTTAATTATTGATATTCCTCAACAAAGTTTTCAGGGCAGCTGTCAGATTACCCTCACCCCCATTCGTCAGGGAATTAGCAGTTTAACTCTGGACGCGGTGGATTTAAATATTAATTCTGTGTTCATTGAAGGTATCAGTCAACCCTTTGACTATGATCGTTCTCTTCTGACCATTCATCTGCTGCAACCCACCACCGATAAACCGATTATCCTGACGATTAACTATCAGGTTAAGCAACCACAACGGGGGTTATATTTTATCGGCCCCGATGAATATTATCCCGATAAACCGATGCAAGTTTGGACCCAGGGAGAAGATGAAGATTCTCGCTTTTGGTTTCCCTGTTTTGATTACCCTGGCCAATTAACTACCTCCGAAATTCGGGTGAAAATTCCCCAACCCTATATCGCTATTTCTAACGGGGAATTAATCTCGGTGGCAACCGTTGGTGAGGACAGAATTTATCACTGGTCACAAAAGCAAATTCATCCCACCTATTTAATGACTCTTGCGGTGGGAGATTTTGCTGAATTATGCGACTCATGGAATGGTGTTCCTGTCACTTATTATGTGGAAAAAGGACGGGAAGAAGAGGGCCAAAGAAGTATGGGTAAAACTCCCCGCATGATCGAGTTTTTTAGCCAAAAGTTTGGTTATCCCTATCCCTATCCCAAATACGCGCAAGTTTGTGTAGATGATTTTATTTTTGGTGGGATGGAAAATACCTCCACCACAATTTTAACCGATCGCTGTTTAATTGATCAAAGAGCCAGCATTGATCATACTTGGACAGAAAGCTTAGTTGCCCATGAATTAGCTCATCAATGGTTCGGTGATTTAGTGGTGATTAAACACTGGTCTCACGCTTGGATTAAAGAGGGAATGGCCTCCTATTCTGAGGTTTTATGGACAGAATCGGAATACGGAAAAGCTGCTGGTAGTTATTATTTATTAGGGGAAGCAAGAAGTTATTTAGAAGAAGATACTTCCCGCTATCGTCGTCCGATTGTTACTCATGTTTATCGAGAAGCGATCGAACTTTATGATCGTCATCTCTACGAAAAAGGCGCTTGTGTTTATCACATGATCCGCTCTATTTTAGGGGAAGATTTATTCGGAAAAGCGATTCAGACTTTTGTGCGAGATAATGCCCATAAAACCGTGGAAACTGTGGACTTATTACGGGCGATCGAAAAAGCGACCGGGTACAATTTATTATTCCTCTTTGATCAGTACGTTTATCGCGGTGGTCATCCCGATTATAAGGTGGCCTACAGTTGGGACAATCAGAATAATTTAGCCCAATTAACTGTCACCCAAACCCAGGACGAAAAAGAACTATTCGACTTGAAAATTCCCGTCGCTTTTGCCTATCTCAACTCTGAGGATATTACCTACAATCTGCGGATTCACCAAAAAGAACAAACTTTCTATTTTCCCCTAGCACAAAAGCCCGATTTTGTCAAGTTTGATCGGGGTAATAATTTCCTCAAAACCGTCACTCTTGAGTATCCCATCGGTGAATTAAAAGCGCAATTACAACAGGATACCGATCCAATTTCCCGTATCTATGCAGCCATAGCCATTGCTAAAAAAGGCGGTTTAGAAGCGATCGAAGCTTTAGGGACATCCCTAGAAAATGAGCCTTTTTGGGGGGTGCGTGTGGAGGTGGCCAAACAGTTAGCAACTCTTGGTTTAGATCAGGCAGTTACTGCTTTAATTAAAGGTTTAAACGATGAAAAAGCACAAGTACGTCGGGCAATTGTCGAGGGATTAAGTGAAATTAAAACCTTAGATAGTTATAACGCGCTTAAATCCCTATTAGAAACTGGAGATGCTAGTTATTATGTGGAAGCGGCCGCGGCGCGAGGATTAGGCTCCATGGCCGTGGGACAATTGCAAAATAAAGAAGGGGAAATTATTGACCTGCTCAATCATATTTTACAGTCAAGAAAGGGGTGGAATGAGGTAGTAAGAGCGGGCGCAATTGGCGGTTTAAGCCAGTTAAAAACCTCCCCGGCGGCTTTGGAGTCAATTTTGACCTACACAGCTTTAGGCACGCCTCAACCCCTGAGATTAGGGGCTATTCGGGCCCTGGGAGCGATTTCTTCGGGACAAAGCACGGATAAATTAACCGTAATTTTGGAACGTTTAGAAACCATTGCCAAGGAAACTTTTTTCTTGACGCAAGTGGCAGTGTGTAACGCTTTAGGACAGATAGAAAATGCCAAAGCTATCGTTATTTTACAAGCTTTGAGCGATCGAACTCCCGATGGTCGCGTCCGTCGTGTAGCGGAGGAAGCAGTACAAAAAGTCCAGAAAAAATTAGGTTCCGACAAAGCAATTCAGGAAATTCGCGAGGAATTAGAAAAAATGAAACAGGAAAATCAGGAACTTAAAAGTCGTTTGACCAAATTAGAGGCGAAAAATAGTTAATTAACCTGAGTTATCCGTTATCAGTTATCGGTTATCAGTTGAGTAGGTAGGCGTTAAAAATTATCAGACACCCCCTTATCAAAGGGGGGATTAAGGGGGGATCCCCCCGCCTACCGGCACCCCCCTTATCAAGGGGGGCAGGGGGGATCGAACCTAAAATCCATTTTTAATTTAATTATAACCAGCTACTTATCAGTTATCTGTTTACTGTCTTGAGAGAACCATGGGATTAGGAGAAACAGACACCAGAGCCAAATTAATTGACCCCGTCCTGCATCAAAGAGGATGGACCGAGGATTGTCTCAAGCGAGAAGAAACCCCGGGGGCCATTCAAATTATCGATGGGGAAGCCGAACGCGCCAGGGGAAGGATCGATTATACCCTGCGAGTGGCCGTCAGTAGCGACAGCCAACCCTTAGCCGTCGCCCTAATAGAAGCAAAAAAGGAAGATGCGCCCCCCACTGAAGGCTTAGAACAGGTTAAACGCTATGCCAAAGGGTTAAATGTACCGTTTGTGTACTCCTGTAACGGTCATCTTTTTGTCGAACACGATCGCACGACGAATATAACTTCAGCCCCTCAGCCCCTCAGCCAATTTCCTACCCCGGCCGAACTGAGGGGGAGATACGAGCAGTATGTAGGCTTCAGCCTAGCAGAGGAGGTCGCCCGTCCCCTGCTGACTCCCTATAAGGGGGGAGAAGGAGGACGGCGTTACTACCAAGATGCTGCCATCCGCGCTGCTTTGGAAAAAATTGCCCGCTGCCAGCAAACAGGCTCCCCGGCGCGAGTCCTTCTAACCCTGGCAACGGGCGCGGGTAAGACTTTTATTGCCTGTAACCTACTGCGAAAAATAGCAGATGCCGGACAGTTGCGGCGGGCTTTATTTGTCTGCGATCGCGATGAGTTGAGAACCCAGGGGGCGGCGGCTTTGCAAATTGCCTTCGGTTCCGAGGCGGCGGAAGTAGAAAAGAACCAACCCCACAAGAATGCCCGTGTTTTAATTGCTACCTATCAAACTCTGAATGTGGACAAGGAAGAGGACATGGGGAATTTTTTAACCACCCATTACCCGGAAAATTATTTCAGCCATATCATCATCGATGAGTGTCACCGTTCCGCTTGGGGTAAGTGGTCGCAAGTTCTCACCCGCAACAGTGAGGCGGTACAGGTGGGGTTGACGGCAACTCCCCGGGAATTGGAGTTTACAGAAGACTCGCCCGAATCAGAAGCCGATAGACAAATCACCGCCGATAATATGGCCTATTTTGGCGAACCCGTCTATGAATACGACATCGGACAAGGGATAGAGGATGGCTATCTTGCCGCCTGCGAAATTGTTAGGAGTGCCATCAACCTCGATGACACGGGCATTACAGTGGAGGAGGTCATCAGCAGAAATCCCCTTGATGCCAACACGGGACAGCCCATCCCAGAGGCAGAAATTAGGGAAATGTACGAGAAAACCAGTTATGAGCGGTTAATTTTGCTCCCTGACCGTGTGATGGCGATGGCGGGGGATTTATTCAATCATTTGTTAACAACGGGGGGAGTGGAACAGAAAACGATTATTTTCTGTGTTAATGACCGCCATGCTGATGCTGTAGCCATTGAGATGAATAATCTCTATGCTCGTTGGTGTGCCGCTAAGGGGGAAAAGCCGAAGGATTATTATGCTTTCAAGTGTACGGCCAAATCTTCGGGTAATGACTATTTACCGGATTTAAAGGGCAGTTCCCGTTCCCATTTTGTCGCGACGACGGTAGATCTTTTAACCACCGGCGTCGATGTCCCCAATGTGAGAAATATTGTCTTTTTTAAATATGTCAATTCTCCCATTAGTTTCTATCAAATGGTAGGGCGGGGGACGCGGTTGGATCTACCCACTAATAAGTTAATGTTTCGGGTGTATGACTACACTAATGCTACCCGTTTATTTGGGGAGAAGTTTCTCGATAAGTTAGCCACCAAAAAGGGGACGGCGGCGGAACCAAAGGAAAGGCAGCAACGCCTGGTTATCTCCGTTGAGGGGTTTGAGGTAAATATTACTCCGGTGGGGCGCTATATTCTGACGACGGTGGACGGAGAAACGAAACCGATAACGGTGGAGGAGTATCGAGAGAGGCTGGCGGAATACTTGGTTAATCAGGTGACTAATTTGACCTTATTTCGTTCAATTTGGGTTCAGCCAGAGGAGCGGGGGAGGTTATTACAAATATTGCCTGATGGGGGGCGATCGGCAAGTATAATTAGGACACTAGATGAGTTGGAAGCTTGCGATTTATTTGATGTTTTGGGAGAGTTGGGTTATGGTTTGCACCGCCTGACTCGTTTGGAAAGGGCGGAAGCTTTTAGTTATAAACAGGGGGATTGGTTACGCGAAATGCCAGAAGAAAC
>NZ_JAPZQJ010000557.1:0-5790 GCF_027530405.1 Microcystis sp. LE19-41.2A
TTCTCGGTTGGTGAGAGAGAGTCTATCTTTCTCTAAAAAAATGGAGAATCACGTTGGGGAACCCTTTGGTATTTTATCCATGACTACAATGCACACCTGGCAAAGGATTAAGCCGCCATCACTACTACCGAATCACCACCCGGAGTTATATATTTTAAGGTCTGTTCTCTTATTGTCGTCTCTATTCCCTCTAAAGTTTGGATTTTTTCAGCCTCAGCTTCCTGATGAAGAATCTTGGCTATCGCTTGAATATGTTGGTTAAGTTCTTGTTGTTGCTCTGGAGTCATTTTTGTCTTTTCCCCACTCTTTTCTCTATCCCATACCCAATTGATGCTTTTGTCAAGTAGTTTATTTGTTCTTCAGCTTTGACTTGCTCCCGGACGCGCATCACTGTGCAGAGTGTTCTTGAGTTGCTAAATGAGGGACTCTCTTTCAGTATAATTATTCAGGATTATTACCCTGATTTACAAATTGAAGACATTCGTGCTTGTCTGCAATATGCTATCGCTTTAGTAGCGGCTGAAGACATTAAACTCGTGTCGGCTTAATAATGAAATTTCTTCTCGATCAAGACGTTTACGCAATCACTGCGAGATTTCTAATTGATGCTGGACATGATGTGGTTCTTGTTACTCAGCACCGACCAACCTGATACGGTCGGTGTGCAACGGGATTGTTAGACCGTACCTCACAGATCGCTTATGATCAATTTATTCTCGCATATCTAGAAGTTTAAGCCATGTCACTCACTGAGTTAATTCTTCTGGTCAACAATCTGAGCCAGACAGACAAATTATCACTCTTCAAACTCCTAGCTGCACAAATCCCGGATGCTGAACTACAGGTTATCTTTTCCGCATCAGAGTATCCGATTTGGTCGCCCTACGATGCCACGGAAGCCGCCAATATTCTGATGCATATGATTCAGGATGACCGAGAGGCATCTACCCATGCCTAGTACAGTCGAATTTCCCCTTTCCGACGATGAAGCATTACCCACGATTCCCATCACTCTGAGTCATGCAGGCCTTTCTGTTTCTGCGAATGCCCTGCTGGATACCGGATCTACGGTCAATCTATTACCTTACGACATCGGGCCGCAATTGGGTGCAATTTGGGAGGAACAAACTGTCCGCTTGCCATTGGCCGGAAATCTTGCAAGGGTTGAAGCACGAGGGTTATTTGTGTATGTTCAAATTGGGAATTTGGAACCTGTTCGTCTAGCCTTTGCTTGGGCAAAAACCTCTCAGATACCCTTAATTCTTGGGCAAACGAACTTTTTTCGAGAATTTGATGTCTGTTTTCAACGATCGCGATGCACGATCGAAATTATCCGCTTCTAATAAGGGTCGATGTGTTTTGGGTGGGATCGCGCTTTTGGTTAGTGTTGATAGAGAAAAGCAATGCTGGGTTTCCTGCCGTCAACCCAGCCTTGTGTTATGCCCGATCGCTTTGGCAATCACTTAATCTTGGCGATCGATATGATGTAGCCTGTGTTAGCGTTAGCGTAACCCACGGATTTTGAACATTAGATAAGGTGCGTTCACTTCGTTAACGCACCCTACAAGATCGGCGTGCTGCTACGCAGTGCCTTCGGCATCGCATTCTGTTATGAGTTGATTGATGTTGGGTTTCCTTGCGTCAACCCAACCTACGGACGAGGCGATCTGCTACGCAGTGCCTTTGGCATCGTACTCATAATAGTTTACGAAATTCTGCGACTGTCAAACCAGCATCTTGAACAATTCCACCCATTGTAAATGCCTTAATTGGATTGTGCCTTGGAAGAGCAACTTGACGCACCCCATCACTCATGATGATATGTTTGCCTTGGCGAATGATCCGAAAGCCTACCTTCTCCAAGGCTCGTACTGCATCTAGGTGATTTACGCCAGGAATTCTAGGCATAGTTACACCTGCATTTCAATTTCACGAATTTCCCCATCTTGCAAGCGTTCTTCTAAGGCTGCAAGATACTCACGAATTGCATCTTGGATATTGGTTAATGCCTCTTCCTCAGTATCTCCCTCAGACCAACAACCGGGGAGCGCAGGAACGCCAACAGTAATTCCTTCTTCAGAACGATAAAGGACAATTTTGTATTTCATCATAAGTTCCTTCTAGATAGCACTCCATTTTAGCTTGATAGAATTATGGATGTGGGATCAAATTGTAGCAACAGCGGAACCTCACAGCAAACTTGATATGGTTGGGTTTCCTTGCGTCAACCGTTCGGCAAAAGCTCACGGCCGAAGTTCAACCTACAGGCTACTCTAGGCTATTTATTCCCCTAGAAACGAATCGCACCGTTACATTTCATTAACCCACCCTACAAGATCGGCGTGCTGCTACGCAGTGCCTTCGGCATCGCACTCTGTTATGAGTTGATTGATGTTGGGTTTCCTTGCGTCAACCCAACCTACGGGCGAGGCTGAAACAGTCCAGTAGCGTGTGTTAGCGTTAGCGTAACGCACGGATTTTGAACATTAGATAAGGTGCGTTACATTGCATTAACGCACCCTACAAGATCGGCGATCGCACTAAAACCTAGAGGGCTAACGGCTTAATTGAGCGGCAGAAGTATCTTTCTTTTGTCACCAAAATATCACTTTTTAGTCCGCTCCAATGATTTGTTATCTCTCTTTGTGGTGCGATTTTAAAATTGCCGAATTTATTTTGCGCCAAAAATCATAGCTACGCTTTTCTTTAATCTCTAACTTCAGGTTCTCTTTTTTTATAAATTAGTAACCAAACTAACAGTAACCCTGTAAACACTGCAATAATGCCCATACATCCACTAAATACTAATACTCCTGGGTTGACTAGCACGTCAAAAGAGATAGCATAGGGATTCAATCTTAAGGATGCTTGAATACTCAAGTACGCTGACAATCCCCACGCCAGTGTATTTACCAAAACCCACCAACCTGCTTGGGAAAAGAATCTTCGCAGTATTAACCATTGTGCAAGCCCAATAATGAAGCCGCCAGTAGCGTCAAAAAAATAAAAATTTTGAAAAAATCCAGCCACAAACCAACCAAGAGAAGTTGCCAAGATAAACCTGTTTGATATGGGAATCTTAGTCCTCAAGACTAGCCATTGTGCAGTTCCAATTACAGATCCAACAATTAAAGCCCCAATTATGCCACCGTTCCAAGATCTGTATAAAAAAATAAAAATGTCAGAAATCAAAGTTCTGGCAACAGTATGTAAAACTACCTTCTCAATTAGAGGTGCTAAAGCATTGATCGCCAAATTAACAACAAACGCACTTCCTAGATTAGCAAATAGCCACTTAAACCAAAGTAGAGTCATAGTTGAACCTCAAAAAATAAGCAAAATTTAAGGAATCGGTAAAAACGTCAGTATTTAAACTAAGTTACAGAGGTTAGAAGTAAATGGTAAACTTCTTAATGATGTGATCGCTTTGGCAAGAGGGGGAAGTGGTTATGTTTTAACAGTGTTAATTGGATTATTAGCGCAAAAAATGTCTGCAACTGATAGAGCGATCACTGCATATACACTTACCTAGCCAGAAGAATCTCAAAATCAGCAATTCCAAAATAAAAGTTAATCAGTCTTCTTTGAGATGAGGAGGAGCGATCACCTCTCACTAAGTACGGATGCCAGCGCCAATAACGCCAACCATCTCCAAACGTAGTAAAAAATCTCTCGCAAAATTTCACGAAAAACCTAACTTGCGCTGGCGAGATAACTATATATTATGGGGAAATTTTCCGTACATTACGCCAAATACGCATTTTTTTAAGAATCTTTCCGTATATTACGCTCAAATGGAGCGATCGCGAGAAGTTTTCCGTATAATATTACGATAAGCGTGTTATGCCGATTAGCGTACTCTGTTATGAACCCTCCCCCACCCCGAGAACTCCTAGACGTAGTGCGAGAGACGATCCGCCCTACCGCGTTACTCCTACCGCACCGAACAAACATATCTGGACTGGATTAAGCGTTATCTGCTCTTCCATCAGAAAAAACATCCTCGTGAAATGGGGGAAGAAGAGATCAAGTCCTTTTTGACCCATCTTGCCGTTGACAAAAACGTTGCCGCCGCCACCCAAAACCAAGCCCTCAACGCCATCCTTTTCCTTGATCGAGAAGTTCTTAAAATTGAACTGGAAAATATCGGTGCATATTTACGGGAAAAACGCTCCAAACGTCTGCCCACCGTCCTCACCAAAAAAGTAAAAATGGCTGATTATTTTAGCGATCGCACAACAGACTGCGATCGCTGCCCAGGTCATTCTCAACCCACCAAAGTTAGGATTGCTCATCGAAGAAATTGAATCTCTTGAGAAGCAATTACTGAGCTTGGGGGTTGAGAGTCGAAGTTATCCTTTAAATGAGCTAATCGCCTTTAGCTCGGCTTTTATGACGATGAAAGCCATTGCCAGCAACTTAAATCAAATGAGTCAAGACTTACCTGCCTACACCCAATAGGACTAAATCCCTTCTTTTCTAGCTAAAAGGACGGGACAATTGACATTAACCCGCACATAATCCGAGAGGGAAGTACCGAGAAGGCGATCGAGATCTGGTAAACTCTTAGCCACGGAAGGACGGCGATCGGGCGAACCCAACAGTAAGAGATCGACATTATAATCATCGACGAGTTTGCAGAGTTGTTCTCCCGGTTTACCCCCCGTCACCAGGCAGCGATAGGGTATATTCATCCGTTTCACTTTTGCTACTGCTGGCCCTAAAATTGGGTTTTCTTCCATTTCTTTGGCGGAAGTGGGGGCAAATTCTGGTTTTAAGTCGGGGTTGACGCGGGCCAGAATTAACTCTGCTGAAGGATAATCCCGCAGGAGATAAATAGCCAGATCGAGAGCTAAATCAGCCGAGCTAGACTTATCGAGGGCTACCATCACCTTTTTGATTTTTTTGACGTAAATATCGTCTTTTACCAACAACATCGGGTGATTAGTCAGTTGAAAGACGTATTGACTGACGGAATTTTCTAGAATTGCCTCCAGTCGCTTCAGTCCTCGGGAACCCATCAGGATCAAATCGGCCCCGATTTCGTCGGCAACTTGACAGACGGTATCTTTGGGATCTCCTTGCCGCAGAATAGTGGAAACTTTGCTGGGTTCAATTTTGACTTCTTGCAGGATTTTAGTCAGCATTTGGGTCCCCTCTTCCCATTTACTGGCCAGAGCTTCGGTGGTAATCTGAGGGGGAACAACCCGGAGAATGGTAATCGACGCTTTCCGGATAGCGGGGAGATCCATCAATGCTTGTAGCATTTCTTGGGTTTGACCTGCGCCGGAATCAGCGTATAGTATTTTCTCTAGCATAAGATTAAACTCGGTCTATGATCTTAATAGTTTTCGCCAATTTTCAGCATACTGCTAATGTTGTTCCCGAAATTTAACAACTTATTAAGCGCTTTTTCTTTGGTTAATGCGATGCCGAAGGCACTGCGTAGCAGCTCGCATTTGAGGTTGTTTTAAGTATTTATGCTCAATTGACTAGAAATACTTGGCTCAAAATCAGGGGACAGGCGTTTTTTTATACTATATTTTGGCTGCAATGCTGGCGCTCTCTTTTAATCACTGCTGCTGCTCACCATTTAATTGATGATTAAGTAGGTAGGTGTTGAAAGTTGTCAGACACCCCCCTTAATAACTATCCATTAGTCGGATCTTTCTTAACAAAAAGAGAAGAAACTTAAAAAAAGGGGAAACGATTGATAGGTATAGTTTTGAAAGAAGGAATTAAGGTGGAGGTAAGCAAAAAAATGGAGAAATGGGCAGCCCAAGAATTACA
>NZ_JAPZQJ010000497.1:0-3460 GCF_027530405.1 Microcystis sp. LE19-41.2A
GCCGCAATAGCGACTCTTGTTCTGGTGTCGGGTAAAATCGGTAAGAATAGGCTTTTTCCATGTCTCATATTTTAGCATATATTTCGTAAACGATGCTCATATTTAACAGCAAAGCCAACCTAAAACGGCGGGGTTTCAGACCCAAATTTTCGATGATCAATAATATTCGCCGCCCCACCGGAGGCAATCACTGCCCCTTGAGCGCATTGTAGAGCCAAATTAATCGCCCGACCGCGCCAGTGCAATTTCTCGGCAAAACTGGCCTGGTGGGAATTTAACATTTTTTCTTGACAGGACAGTAGGGCTTTTTCTAGCTGTTGATGGGCATTTTTTAGGCTTTCTAGCCCTTTTTGTCGATAAACCGCAAAAATAACATCTAAGCCCGCCCAAGCACAGCCAAGGGCATGAAAACCATGATGGAGAACATTTTTTTGATCGCTGGCCTCGATCGCCGCCGCCGGTTGTAAACTAACAATAAAATCCCTTGACAAAAAGTAGTCTTGTATGGTAAGGCTCACCGTATTAGTCCCACTCATCGATAATAATTTCATCGGGGGACTGCATTGCAGACCGGGGAGAGCTTGCAGCGGTAAAAGACCGTACAGAGATCGCCCGTCCAGGAGGGTCGCCCCGATGATAAAATCTTCAAAAAAGCCCCATCCCGTCACCCAGGGGACTTGTCCACAGAGTTGATAGCCGCCGGTCACGGGAAACGCTTTCATCATTGGTTCCCCCGGACGACGTAGTTGCGAAAACCCCACCCCCACTAGCTTTTCGCCCCGGGCCATTTTGGGGAGATAAAGCTTTTTCAGGTCTTGGTTACTGCTGGTGGCTAATTGATTAGCGGCGCTTTGGTGTTGGGTTTGCAGAAAAGTTAAAGCGCCGGAATAACGAGCGCCGAGGATTTGGAATTGTTGATAGGTGCGTTCCTCCCATCCCGCCCCCCCCCATTCTTTGGGAACACGCAAAGCTAACAAACAGCGCTCGCCCATACCCTGTAAAGCTGATTGTAGGGCGATCGGGTTGTGATCAATCCGGGCCGCTTGCGGGGCGATCCTATTCTGAAAATAATCCCTAGCCATCTCCAGTAAACCATCGCTCATAGCTGACTAGCACAGTAAACCGCCCCCATTAGTCCCACTTGAGTATTAAGGACGATATGGACGGGAATATTGCTTAATATCTCCGTCATCCGACCTTTAGCGCGAAAAGCCTTCATAAAGCTACCCTCGGTCATTAGAGGAAGATTTTTGGCAGCAATCCCTCCCGCTATGTATAATCCTCCGTAGGGAAGCAACTTGAGGGCTAAATTGCCCGCTTCCGCACCGTAGGCCTCGACAAAGATTTTCATGGTTTGATAACAAAGATGATCCGAGTTATCTTGGGCAAAACTGGCAATTTTAGCCGCTAAATCGACGGTTTTTTGCGGTTTACCCATTTCTTCTAACCAAGCGCGGTAAATTTCCGCCATGGCCGGCGAGGACTGACTATAGTTACTATCGTGGAGAAATCGATAGATAGAAGTGATTCCAGGGCCGGAAACCACTCGCTCCACCGAAATGCGCTCGATATTATAGAGTTCCAAGAGATAATTTAATAGTTGATATTCTAAACTCGATCGAGGGGCAAAATCGGCGTGGGAACCCTCACTAGCAAACACCTGATATTTACCCTTCGACACAGGAATCAAAAAACCCTCTCCTAACCCCGTTCCTGCACCAATAACCGCAATCGGGGCCTCTGGTACTGCCGGGGCCGCCTGTAGATTGTGCAGCTCCTCTGGGGCTAATCCTAACACCCCATAACCGATCGCCGCAAAATCATTAATTAATTTTACTCGCTCAATCTGCAGCTCCTGGCTTAGGCGATCGCCAGTTAGGGACCAACTTAAATTAGTCAATTCGGAACTATTGTTAACCACTGGACCTGCAATACCGAAACAAGCTTTTGCCACTGGGGGAATAGTGGTTTGTCGGGCCAAAAACTGCCGGACGATCGGCACCAGATCGGGGTATTGTTCACTAGGATAGATTTCTTGATCGAGAGTAATTAGCCGGGGTTGGGGACTATCCGATGAGTTTTGGCAATCCACTAAACGCAGGATTGTTTTAGTTCCCCCGATATCTCCCCCTAAAAGAATCGTCATGCTGGTTTTTCCCTGAGTTTGTCCCCATAATTATAGTTTTTTTTACCGCTTCTCCCCAGCAAATTTAAGGGCAGTCAATTCTATACTATAGTGAAAGATGGTAATGCCTAAGCCCTAATTAAGGATTGATTAATCATCGCTCCGGGGTTGGAATGGGGATTTGCTAGAGGACAGAAAGGGGACTTAAAGACATTTTAGGTCTAACTGTAGCCTCAAGGCGATCGATAGGGCGGCAAAACCTATCACTGTCCCCATAACTTTTAAGATAGACCAGAGAGGGAGAAATTAGCTTGGGTGTAGAACTTCGCAGTTACGTTTATCTTGACAATTTACAGCTTCAACACGCCGCTTACATCGGTACAGTCGCCCAAGGATTTTTACCCTTACCCGGGGATTCTTCCCTCTGGATTGAAATTTCCCCCGGCATCGAGATTAATCGCATCACCGATATTGCCCTCAAATCCGCCGTGGTTCGTCCGGGGGTTCTATTCGTAGAACGACTCTATGGACTCTTAGAACTCCATTCTAGCAGTCAGGGAGAGGTCAGGGCGGCCGGTCAGGCAATTTTGCAGTATTTAGGCGTTAGTCAGCGCGATTGTCTGAAACCGCAAATTGTTTCTAGCCAAATTATTCGCAACATTGACGCTTACCAAGCCCAATTAATTAACCGTAGTTCTCGGGGTATGATGTTAATGGCGGGACAGACTTTGTACGTTTTAGAAGTGCAACCGGCTGCCTACGCTTCCCTAGCCGCTAATCAGGCCGAAAAAGCTGCTTTAATTAATATCCTACACGTTACTTCCGTGGGCAGTTTTGGCCGCCTATATTTAGGGGGAGAAGAACGAGATATTATCGCCGGTTCCCGAGCGGCAGTTTCAGCGTTAGAAAATATTCAAGGTCGAGTTTTTCCCGGTAGCGACAAAAAAGAATAAGCTAATGAAGGCAAAAGGCAGAAGGTAAGGGTGCATCTCATTTTTGTCAATCTACCAATTGGGATTTTTACTTGGAAACTCTCGGCTAAAATTGGGCATTACTTCCGATTTTATCACTCAATCCAAGCTTTTGGGGGGTTCTACCCCCCAAACCCCTAGGGCTGTTTCATTCTCCCATCAGAATATCAAAAGTAAAAGCGATCACTGTCTTGGTAAAATGAGAAGTGACCGCCAACTTTTTAAATATATGTTGAGCTTAATAGAAAAACTGAAACAAGTCAAGGACTTTCGGAAAGATCAAGGAAAAAGACACCCTTTATGGATAGTATTAGTAGTAATAATACTGGGAACAATGCTAGGATACTCAGGTTAGAGAGAGCTA
>NZ_JAPZQJ010000524.1:0-3214 GCF_027530405.1 Microcystis sp. LE19-41.2A
TTTCTAACACTTTCTGGTATAGTTCACTTATCATTTTCGTTATTTAGGTCATATATGGTAAATATGACTTATCTTTTTTTGGAGTCTGTGTCTGTATTCCATGCTACATAAGCTTTTCAGCTGGCTTGTCCCCCTGTCAGGTTCCAATTAATCTTAAACCCTATTAGGGATTGAAACAAGCGGAAACGCGGGGATAGATTAGATGATGACTGGTTCCAATTAATCTTAAACCCTATTAGGGATTGAAACGGTTATTGAAACAGCTAAAAAAGACTTAGAAATCCAAGTTCCAATTAATCTTAAACCCTATTAGGGATTGAAACGGGCTTAACGCGATCGGGTTTCTAACCGACTTTCAAGTTCCAATTAATTTTAAACCCTATTAGGGATTGAAACATGGCCAGCGCACAGACGGGCAAGACTGAGGCGGTAGTTCCAATTAATCTTAAACCCTATTAGGGATTGAAACAACTTCCCTATTCCCTGGTCAGATGGGAGAGCTAGTTCCAATTAATCTTAAACCCTATTAGGGATTGAAACAACGTCGCGCCCTTCGTAAATGCCCTAGTTACAGCGTTCCAATTAATCTTAAACCCTATTAGGGATTGAAACTGTTTGTGGTTGAGGTCGGCTGTGCCAGTGCGATCGTTGTTCCAATTAATCTTAAACCCTATTAGGGATTGAAACATGATTTGGTGAAGTGGTACGTTCCGATTATAGAGTTCCAATTAATCTTAAACCCTATTAGGGATTGAAACGACGATGCCGCTATCCTTATCTTTCGTGATTTGATGTTCCAATTAATCTTAAACCCTATTAGGGATTGAAGTGAAGGGAATTTCTGAAATGGAATTCAGTCTGTCTATATTTGACTATACTTTTACTAACTAGGGCTTGCTGAATAATGGTAAAACCCTTTTAAAATAAGGCTTTTGACCTGTTAAAATCCGATGTTCATGCTGCGAAAATCGGATTGGGACCCTCAAAAACCTTGCATTATCCTTCTTATAGTACAAATTTGGTACAAAAAGAGAGGGCAACAAAGCCTGAAACGACCGGCTACTGACGACCGACGACCGGCTACTGACTCCTAACCCCACCAACAAACTTTTTGCCGCAAACCCTATCTAAAAATCAAACTCGTCTAACCCCGGTTGTGGGGGAGGAAAGCGACTGCGAGGAGATTTTTTCGACTTTCTCAAAAAAGCGGGGATAAATGCGGCCATAAAAAATCCAATTCCCAAAGAAAAAGCCAATAAAACACCGATAGGTACTTTAATTGACTCAAATTGTAGAAACTTTAAAGAAACTGGTTGGATATTTTGAATAGCAAAAACTGCCATGGTCATAATCCAGCCGCCGACAATAGCACTAGCTAAAAAATTACTAATTGTATTCATGCTTGTCCTCGCCATGTTTGTGGGAGATTTTTTCAGGTTTTGTAGGCTAATTTCGCAGTTAGCTCCCTATTAATACCATTTTTCTTTATTCGTGGCCCTCCTATCCATTAGTCGCATCTTTCTTAACATAAAATTTGACAAAAAGAGAAAAGTGTGCAAGATTGCTCAAGGGGGTTCTATGGGGGAAATAATTTGATCAGATAGTTTCCAAGTCTGGCTGATATCATCTAACCTTCCCAGTCCTAACCAAATAGTTTTAACACTAGGTTCACCGTCGCCTTTTCTACCTAAAAAAACCCCAAGAGAAGCAATCATTCTCACCACTGAAGGTTGAAAATAGGGTGAATTCCCAAAATCAGATGTGGCACTGACGGCGGCTAGATTTGCCGAGGAATGTCGTACTCTTGTACTAAGTTGGCTGGCCAAGTTTTCCACGATACTGATTAATCTTTTCGGTTCTTCTGGTGTCCCCTAGCTCTGCATACTGTAATTCTTGGGCTGCCCATTTCTCCATTTTTTTGCTCACCTCCACCTTGATTCCTTCTTTCAAAACTATACCTATCAATCGGTTCCCCTTTTTTTAAGTTTCTTCTCTTTTTGTTAAGAAAGCTCCGACTAACTGATTACTGATCACTGAAAAATCTCTTGTCTCTTAATCAAATTCTGCTTTTAAATCCCGACGCATCAATTCATAAACGGCAACTTGGGGAGAAATTTCCCCGCGCAAAAGACGATCAACTTGGCAGGTAATCGGTACATATAAATTTTTTTCTTGGGCAATTCTCATCAAAACTTCTGTGGTATTTATTCCCTCGGCAGTTCCCTCTAACTTTGCTAAAATCTCAGGCAAAGATAAACCTAAAGCTAATTGATAACCCACTTGATAATTGCGAGATAAAGGACTATTACAGGTGGCTAATAAATCCCCTAAACCCGATAAACCGAAGAAAGTTTCTTGACAACCTCCTAGACAAGTTCCCACCCGAACTATTTCCGGTAAAGCGCGAGTTAACAGGGCAGATTTGGCATTAGTACCTAACTGTAAACCATCGCAAACCCCAGAAGCGATCGCCATGACATTTTTGAGAGTGCCACCTAACTCAGTCCCCAAGGGATCGCTATTAAGATAAACCCGAAAAGATTCCCCAGATAATAATTTTTGTAACAATATTGCTGCTTTTTGCACATAACTTGCTACCACCGTGGCAGCGGGTAAACCTTGATTAATTTCTTTAGCTAAATTGGGACCGGAAAGAACCACAAGGGGATTAGCGGGAAAAGCTTGATTCCACAGATGAAAAGGGGTACGAGTGGTGATTGGCTCTAATCCTTTAGTAGCGGTGACGATAATTATGCGAGAATTTAATTGTAATTGCTGTAATTTTTCGATCGTTGGAACAACTCCTTTAATCGAAACTGCTGAAATAATTACCTCAGTATCTGCTATAATAGCCCCTAAATCTTCCCCAGTATGACGCGACCAAACCCTAACAGCTAAGTGATTAAGTCTAGCCAAATTAGCGAGAGTTTGTCCCCAAATTCCCCCACCTATAACCGTAATTTTCTTGGCATTTTCTAACAACTTTTATTCTCCTCCTTATTAGTGATCCCTGATCAGTGACTGGTTAGAAATGATTCGATTTGAAGGTTATGAGTCTTAAATGAAATTATTCACCGATTACTGATAAGTAGGTAGGTGTTAAAAGTTGTCAGACACCCCCCTTATCAAGGGGGGATTAAGGGGGGATCGGCACCCCCCTTATCAAGGGGGGATTAAGGGGGGATCGGCACCCCCCTTATCAAGGGGGGATTAA
>NZ_JAPZQJ010000316.1:0-1981 GCF_027530405.1 Microcystis sp. LE19-41.2A
ACCAAGCGATGTACCACAAGAAGGATAATGCAAGGTTTTTGAAAGTCCCAATCCTATTTTCGCAGCATGAACATCGGACTTTAACAGGTCAAAAGCCTTATTTTAAAAGGGTTTTACCATTATTCAGCAAGCCCTAAGTAGATTGAAGGCCTAACGACATCTAGGGGTGCTACCCAGTGCCTTCGGTATCGCACTTTAACCCACAGTTTCAATCAATGTGCATGGTGCGTTCCCCAAAAATCTATTAGTGGAGCAGTAGGAGCCACCTTAGGGAACGCACCCTACAAAATTGCGTACTGCTACGCAGTGCCTTCGGCATCGCACTACAGCTTATTGGTTCAGCATAACGGATAAGTTCAGCGGCGCGCTTTAGCGCGTCCGCTGGAACGAATTGTTAGAACCCCGTTTGGCGATGTAATGTCAGCATCTTTAGGCTGAATGTTTTCTTCCGCAGCCTCTTCAAACAGTGTGAAGTCGGCAATGCTGAATAATGGCAATGAAACTTTTTTGGATTTCTCATTGACAAAATCACCCATACGATCCGAGCCATTAGCCATCCTATGCAATATTGTTGTAATAGCCTCCTGGCTACGATCAACACCAATCCATTTTCGCCCAAGCTCTGATGCCACCACTAATGTGGTTCCAGACCCTGCATAGCAATCTAGGACAAGATCACCGGGATTTGATGATGCTTCAATAATTCTAGAAAGAAGTGCAGGATTCTTTTCCGTTGGATAGCCGGTTATATGAATGTTTTGATTATGCGCGTCACGAAAGTCCATCCAAATGTCTTGCACTGGAATTCCAGCGCTATTTTCAAGATAGATTTTTCGGCGCGGATTTCCCGTTGGCGACCAATAAATCTCTCCACGGGCATCCATCTCATCTAGGGTTGACGGTTTATATTGCCAATGCTTTCCGGGTGGCGGCAGCTTGCCTTTCCACTCCCCACCTGTTTCCCCGTTACGGACACCGGGAGCATGGACGGGTACTTTTTTGTATCTGCGCCCATCGGGATCAAGGCATGGATACTCCTTTACTGATTTAACTTCATCCCATGGTTCAATTGGTCGGTTCCATACATAGTTATCGCTCTTTGTGTAGAAAAGAATGTAGTCGGCTACATTTCCGTATGTCTTTCTCGTGTAGTTCTTAGGATTGCACTTCTTGCGCGTTATGCAATTTCGGAAATTTTTCTCTCCGAAAATTTCATCTAAGACGACGCGAAAATGAAAAATCATTCTTTCATCAAGGTGAAGGTATAGCGAACCATCATCGGCCAACAAACGGTGAATTAAAATTAGGCGTTCGCGTAACGTTTCAACAAAATCAGGTCCAACAAGATGATCGTCATAAGCATGGTTTTGTTTTCTTGACTCAAAGGATGATGCAGTTGCAAATGGAGGATCGATGTAAACAAGTTTCACTTTTCCGCTTACGGCTTCATCCTTCGCTAAAGCCGCAAGTACAGCCAAGTTGTCCGCGTGGTAAAGCCTATTATCGCCGCCTGAATATGCCGAATTTGGCGAGTAGTGTCCTGCGGGAAGCGCAAGAATATCTTCTTGTGCCTTTTTTCCGGGGTACTCTAGGCGAAAACCATTAGTGTCCAGAGGCGACACCCTTTCCCCTTTTGTACGATTTCCCATGCCTGGAATTGGAACCGCCATACTTAAGACCTCAACCATTCAGATGTGATGCGATCTGGAACCATGCGCAGCGTGACAACCTTTACGCGGTCTGGCCATTGATCTTCGATGTAAGCGTAATCATTCCACATAGAACCAAGTAAGAGGCCTGGGCCGTCATTCACATAAATTACTTTGATATGTGGCAATCCATGATGTCACCTGCCATTAACTCCTGCCATTCAGAATCTTGTTGATAGTGAGAGAGCATTATATCGGCTTGACTTTTGAGAATATTCCTCCGTTCAGTCATTGGTAACTTCAGAAAAGCAAGACGCTGTTTTAAGGATGGA
>NZ_JAPZQJ010000156.1:0-1127 GCF_027530405.1 Microcystis sp. LE19-41.2A
CTTGTTTTTTGTACCAAGCGATGTACTACAAGAAGGATAATGCAAGGTTTTTGAAAGTCCCAATCCTATTTTCTTGCACTAACATCGGACTTTAACAGGTCAAAAGCTTTATTTTAAAAGGGTTTTACCATTATTCAGCAAGCCCCAATTAGGACAGGGGAACGGAGGTGAAGGGGGTACTTTGTTCGGTGCTAGACTGATATTTCAGTAAGCCAGACAGGAGCCAGAAAAAGATATTTATCAGAAAAGTCATGATCAAGCTAGAGGTTTAAAGACTGAGCGGGTTCCAATTATTTTTATTAATAAATATTTTACACAATTCATACCAGGTAAGCAAGAGAGCTACGCCACTACTACCGAATCATTACCTACCATTTTTCTTTTGATTGGGATACTTAACGTTAGGGTCACGAATATTATCTAAGTTAAAAGTATATTCTTGGCAATTTTTGAGATAAAAAAGCCATTTTTCATTGCGAGGACTAAGACGATTTTTTGTAGAAACACCAGCCCCATATTTCCAGACAATTTCTTGTAAAAGATAAAAGGGAGACTTATCCCAAAGAAGATAGGGAATCGGAACACATAATCCCTTTTCTGGTACTTCTAAATAACCAACATTTAGCCACAAAGCGCCGTTATCTTGAGTAATCTGATCAATTTGCCGCAGCCAATTAGCACACCAATCAACATAGTCATTGATTGAAAGAACTCGTTCATATTCTTTGCCAATATTATAAGGTGGTGATGTAACAGTGAGGTCAATTTTTATGTCACTATGAGATAGTTTAGACAAAAAGTCTGTGGCATCTCCTTGATAAAGAATAAAGCCGTTGTCCGAGTAAAAAGGTTGACCAAGATGACTAACCAGAATTTCTTTAAGAAAATTAAATTTGTTGGCTCTATCTTTTTCTAACTCTGGAGAAAATGGCTGTAGTAAGGAGGAAGGAGCAATCTGAGTTGATTGATGATCAACAAATCCCTCTGCTATACTTTGCACGGCTACAACTTGCATTTTTTACTCAAGGACAATAATATAGTTTAAGAGTCATAATTAGAAGCAAAGCACTCATTAAAAACATGATTAACCTAGAATTCACGGAAGAAGAAAAGAACTCACTGTATTA
>NZ_JAPZQJ010000583.1:0-7119 GCF_027530405.1 Microcystis sp. LE19-41.2A
GGTCGATGACGTTTACTGGGAATTACTGTCTTATAGGACTCCCAAAAGTCTGTGTAAGCAACTGCACATTGTCGGTCAACGCCTGGTAAACTGTCCCCAAAGTTTTTTGGCTGATTGACGACTCCTATCTCCGCGCATAGCAACCAATAATTTCCCTTGTCTTTCTATCAATTAACCGCCAAATATAGACCTTTATCGTCTTAGAAAAAACCAAAGACCACATTTCATCACATTCTCTAACCAATTTACCTTTTGGTTTGTCCGAAACCTTTATTTGACGGGGGACAGCAGCCAGTTTATTGTTGACATAATTTTGTAACCATGACCAACTTACCCCTGTTACTCTAGCAATTACTCGTCAGAAAATTCGTTCGAGCAAGAGTTGATCAATTAATTGTTTGGTTTCGTCAGAGACGGTTTTATTAGTGGGATTGATCACAAACGGTTGACCACATTCTTTACCTTGACGTTTGGGTTTTCCCTTAGGAATAGAACCATTCTTGATCCTATGGTGAGAACCACAACGCTTGACAGGGGAACGGAGGTGAAGGGGGCACTTTGTTCGGTGCTAGACTGATATTTGAGTAAGCCAGACAGGAGCCAGAAAAAGATATTTATCAGAAAAGTCATGAGCAAGCTAGAGGTTTAAAGACTGAGCGGGTTTTAATTATTTTTATTCATAAATATTTTACACAATTCATACCAGGTAAGCAAGAGGGCTACGGCACTACTACCAAATCATTACCATCTTAGATAGTCAACAACTCAGTTTCCTCTTATCAAGAATAATTTCTAGTCAGCTTGCTCCCATCCCCGATTCTTTTCTTAGCTTTTTGCCTGCCGTTGTATCGATCTATTTTAAGCAAGAGAAGCTGAGAACCCTTGTGGGCAGGCTTTTGAACTTAGCTTGTGTCCGTCTGGGCCAGTTTTCCTAGCCATTGCCCCATAACTGATATATTTCCTGAAAAACTGGGCAATCTAGGACTAGACAGCATCGTGATAAGGGGGATAAGACCTTGGACTCCGCTAACGCTCAGAAAATTCTCGGCTATTTCATCGAAGAAGCCAAAGAACACCTGGAAACTTTGGAACAGGGGATTTTAGACTTAGGCAATCTCGTGAACAATACTGAACAGATGAACGAGATGTTTCGTGCCGCCCATTCCATTAAGGGGGGAGCGGCCATGTTAGGTTATGGCAGTATCCAAAAAACTGCTCACCGTCTTGAGGATGCTTTTAAAATACTGAAAGAAAATCCCATACAAGTGGATAAAAAATTAGAATCTTTGTTCCTCAAGGGTTATGATCTGCTTCAGATATTGATCGATAAGCTGTCCAGTCCATTAGGTTTGCAAGCCGAGGAAGCTAACGCTATCCTTAAAAAAGGTGAACCGACTTTTGCCGAATTACAGGCCCATCTTAACTATCTTCTCGACCCCCAAAAATTTACCCCAGCTGTTGCGACAGCGTCTTCTATCTCCATCCGCGTCAGAGATATCCTCAAACAGATGTTACAACTGTTCAAACAGGAAGAAACCAGTGCTTCCCGTCAGCAATTACAAAAGTTAACTTTATCTCTGTCTCAATTGGCTTCAGAACAGCAAAAGTGGCAATATTTAGTTAAAAATGCCGAATCAGCCCTGGCTAACCCCAAACATTCCTACCGCACTCTCGCCCCGGTTATTATTAAAGAATTAAAACAAGCCGGTGATTTACTAGAATGGGGTCGCGGGGAAGAAATCACCGTCAGTCAGGAATTGCAATTATTAGCCGCCGCCAAATTACCACAAATCCTAATTACCCTAGAACCGGAATTAGTAGCTAGTACCCTGCTGCAAATGTTCAATCGCCAACAGGTCTCGCAACTGGTACAGTTATTAAAAACGAGACGTTGACATCTGCCCGGGTGTAAAAAGCTGGGGGATTCCCACAAGAATAAACTTAATTGTTTTTAATTTTGGTGAGTTAGGAAGATATGTATTTAATTGTGCGCCAACCGAGTTGGCAATAATCCCAGAGGGTGAATTGGAATAGAGCCAAACCAGAAAAAGCTAAGATATGGCAAGATAAAAACTTAATGCTGACGGCTGACCCATATCAGACCTGATGCAGTATCTCTTGAGTCACTGGTCAAGCTGGGATTTACTGAGAGTAAGCAATCTGCTAGAGTTTTAACGTTCGTTAAATTTCTCGGGCAGAGAAAACAAAAAAACCATAATGGTGTTACTGGGTGTGTGGAAGTGCTTAAAAATCTCAATTTTTCGGGGCGATATTCCTCGCTGGCTCTGCTGCTGGCTATTTTCGGATTATTTCACGGGACGGTAATGGCCGAAGAAGAACCGCAAGAAATGGTTTTTCCCCGCATCGAGCAGATAGTACAGTCGCCTCCTGCGACGGGAGAAACTACGCCACCCGTGGCAGCACCGACGGAAACCCCGACGGAAACCCCAAGCCCTGCAGAAACTCCCACAACAGCCCCACCGGTGCCGGCGGAGGAGTCGCGAGTTTTGGTGGCCGAAGTGGTAGTACAGGGGGCCGATCGAGAATTAGAAAATCTAGTTTATAATACCATTCGCACCCGACCAGGACGAAGCACGACTCGATCGCAATTACAAGAAGATATTAACGCCGTTTTTGCCACGGGCTTTTTTGCCGATGTGCGGGCAGTTCCCCAAGATACGCCCCTAGGGGTGCGAGTCACCTTTGAGGTGCAACCTAACCCCGTTTTTCAGGGTGTACAGATTCAAATTGCCCCGGAAACCATGGACAAATCGATTTTACCTGCCGGGGTGGTCGAGGAAATTTTCGCTAGTCAATACGGCAAAACCCTGAATTTACGGGAATTACAGGCGGGGGTAAAAAAAATCAATGACTGGTACAGTAAAAACGGCTATGATCTGGCCCAGGTAATCGGTGCGCCGCAAGTCACTCCCGATGGTAGGGTGATTTTGGTCATTTCCGAAGGTTTAATCGAAAAAATTCAAGTACGCTACTTTAACGTCGAACAGGAACCAGTCAAGGGTAAAACCAGAGAATTTATCATTACTAGGGAAATGCGCCTAAAAGCGGGGGATATTTTCAACCGCAATACCGCCCAACAGGATTTACAGCGTGTTTTCGGTCTCGGTTTATTCGAGGATGTGCGTCTGTCTTTTTCCCCCGGCAGCGACCCAAGGGAGGTGATTGTTAACGTCGATGTGGTGGAAGGTAATACTGGTTCCCTGGCTGCTGGGGGTGGTATTAGCTCGAATGCGGGCTTATTCGGCACTGTAAGCTATCAACAGCGCAATTTTGGCGGTAATAATCAAACTTTAGGGGCAGAAGTCCAGTTAGGGGAACGGGAATTTTTATTTGATCTGAGTTTTTCCGATCCTTGGATTGCCAAGGATAATTTCCGCACTTCCTACACGGTGAACGTTTTCCGGCGACAGTCGATTTCTCTGGTTTATGATGGGGAGAATTCCTCGATTCGGACGCTTAACGATAATGATAGTCCCCGTATCGTCCGGACGGGTGGCGGTATTACTTTTGTCCGTCCTTTGGCCCCCGATGTGTTTACGAAACCAAAATGGGTGGTTTCCCTAGGCTTTAACTATCAACAGGTACAGGTGCAAAATGCCAATGGTGACATCTCCCCCCTGTCTGCACCTCTCAATGGTTTTGGCAGTCAACCACTGGCTTTTAGTTCCTCTGGGATCGATGATCTACTTTCCCTAAATATTGGCGCTATTCGAGATTTTCGCGACAATCCCCTGCAGCCCACCAGTGGCTCTTTCCTGCGTCTAGGTTTAGAACAAACTATTCCGGTCGGTTCTGGCAGTATTTTCGGCACTCGTGTTCGGGGTAGTTACAGTTACTTTATCCCCGTTCGGTTTATTAATTCCTTTAATCTCTTTGAAACCGATATTTTTAAAGGCCAGCAATCCCTCGCTTTTAATGTGCAAGCAGGGACAGTATTAGGCGATTTACCCCCCTACGATGCTTTTATTGTGGGGGGTAGTAACTCTGTACGGGGTTACGCCGAGGGAGAAGTGGGTAGCGGTCGCAGTTATTTCCAAGCCACCGCCGAATATCGTTTTCCCATTGTCGCAATTATCGGGGGGGCGTTATTTGTCGATTTCGGGACTACTATTGGTTCCCAAGGCGATGTCCCCGGTCAACCCGGGATTGTCCGGGATTTACCCGGTACTGGTCTCGGTTACGGTTTAGGTGTTCGGGTACAATCTCCCGTCGGCCAAATTCGGGTTGACTTCGGTTTTAATGTCGATGGTGGTTCTCGTCTCCATTTCGGTATCGGGGAACGATTCTAATCAGTTATCAGTTATCAGTTATCAGTTATCGATAAATTTAGTTATTTTTGCTGTTCACGGATAAAAGCTTTATTACTTAATAATTATGGTTTCTACTATCGCTAAACAATTTGAATTATCGGGAATTGGACTGCATTCGGGGGAGATAACAAGGGTGCGCGTCTGTGGGGCAAATCCGGGGGAAGGACGTTATTTTGTCCGCAGAGATTTAGCCAATCAACCGATTATTCCCGCTCTAGTTTCTTCGGTTTACCAAACAACTTTATCAACGGAATTGAGACGAGGAGAAGCAAAGGTTAGAACCGTTGAGCATTTATTGGCAGCCTTAACCGCTTTGGGGGTAGAGGATGCTCGCATTGAGGTGGATGGTGCGGAAATTCCCCTCCTTGATGGTTCGGCCAAAATCTGGGTAGAAGCGATCAAAAATGCTGGTTTAGATAACTCTTTTTCTCCATCAGATTTAACTATTTCTCAACCGATTTGGTTGTACGAAGGAGATGCTTTTGTGGCGGCGATTCCTTCCCCTGAATTACGTTTTACCTACGGCATCGATTTTACCTATAAACCGATCGGTAATCAATGGTATAGTTGGAGTCCTGATCGGGAAAGTTTTAGTCAAGCGATCGCATCAGCCCGGACTTTCGGTTTTGCCGATCAAATTGAATATTTACAAAAGGCTGGTTTAATTAAAGGAGGCAGTTTAGAAAATGCTTTAGTCTGCGATCAAAATCAATGGTTAAATCCTCCTTTACGCTTTGATAATGAGCCAGCAAGACATAAATTATTGGACTTAATTGGTGATTTGAGTTTACTGGGAACTATTCCCACCGCTCATTACATGGCTTTTAAAGCCAGTCATAAACTTCACGTTCAATTAGCGATCGCAATCACAAAATACAAGAATGAATGTTCTACCTTAAGTTGATGCAACAACACTCAAATTTTAGATCATCAAACTAAGTGGTCTGTCAAGATGTTATTGACGGATACAATCTTTTTACCCACATTCCGCACCCTAAAGTGTCACATTGAAAATTTTATCTAAATCGTCAAAACGATTGCCGGCTCTGAATTACAGGCTAATTTGTTAGCCCAGCAGATTCACAATTAGCCCTAAAAATCTGATAGCTCTGATACCAAATTATTGAGATAAACTCTCATTAAGCTGGCGTTCGTTGACTAGAGTGTGACACTTCATAATTCTTAGTAATCGCTAAAAGTCTTAATATACAAGGGCTAGAGCAACTTTTGATTTCAACGACTAGGGTGCGGAATGTGGGTTATCTCATCTAAAGGGGTATTTTCAGGATAGACCATTTTTAGAAAACGGGTTTCTCAAAGAAAACCGTTTTCTGGAGATGAAAAACATACATAAAACCCTATAAAATCGATAAGAAGCAATAATTGACAAAATAGGGGTGGTGTGATATGCTTTTTGGTAAAATTTCTACAAAATTGTCAATGAACACTACAACTATCCTCAAATCCCTGTCTGGTGTAGGTGTTGTCTTCGCCAGCACAGTTAGCGCGATCGCTATGGTGGCCACCCTCCCCGCCAGCGCCGCCACCCTTACCTTTACCGGAAATGGTAGTGGCGGTAATATCCCTGATAGCAGCACCACTGGTTTTAGTAGCACTATTACCGTTCCCACCAGTTCCAACTTTTTGATCACCGATGTCACTGTCACCCTCACGGGACTGCAGCACAACTTTCTAGGCCAGGTGCGTGCCGCCCTCACCTACGTCCCAACCAACACGACAGTATCCCTATTCAACCGGGTTGGGCGCATTGTTCCCCCTGCTACTGCGACTGGCGATAACAGCGACTTCAACGGCAACTACAGCTTTAACGATGCCTTTACCGGCAACATCTGGACGGTAGCGGCTTCTGTGGGTAATTTTTTTGACGTCGCCAGCGGCAACTACTTCGCCACTGGTGGGAACAGTAGCACCAAGGTTCCCATGCTCGCTTCCCTAGGCGGACAAGAGTCCAGCGGCGTCTGGCGGCTGACCATTGCCGATACTGTCGCTGGTACTACTGGCTCTTTCACTTCTTGGACGCTAAATTTGCAAGGTACCCCCATTCCTGAGCCAAGTTCTAGCTTAGGTTTGCTGGCTTTAGGCTTACTGGGAGCGAGAGCGGCACTTGAGCGCCATTTGAATGGGAAAGATTAGCATAGAAAACGGGTTTCTTTGAGAAACCCGTTTTCTGGATTATGCTTATTTCCTCCCGACCGGGCTGAAGCGGGAATCAAAACTATCTCAATGGAGCGAGATGAATCGCGACCAGAATAAAACTAACGCGGTAGCGTTTCCACTTTCGGGGAGTTTTGGTTCTCGACGTATTTTTTTAGTTGTTCGACAGTAACGTCGCCACAACTAGCCACGAAATAAGCTCCCGTCCAAAAATAGGGTTTGTTGTCGAAATACTCGGCCGCCAAATACGGAAATTCTTGTCTAATTAAGCGACTACTAACTGTTTTAAGGTTAGCGATTAGTTTGGTCCATGATTGTAATTATAGCGTTTCCTGTTCGCAAGAGATACATTATCGATGGTGAAAAGCTTAATTAGCAAAGGTTAAACTGTGCCACTCAGGTGTGAGAACCGCTATAGTTGATATCCTAGGCAGTAAGTGTTATAATTTAACTATACATCACGCTCACGAAAGACAGTGATAACGCTTACCTACCAGTACAAACTAAAGGTAAACAGACAACAGGAACAGGAGATAATCCACATTCTTGATGTTTGCAAAAGCGTTTATAATTACGCTCTTTCAGAACGGAAAGATTGGTTAAACTCTCGAAA
>NZ_JAPZQJ010000401.1:0-6763 GCF_027530405.1 Microcystis sp. LE19-41.2A
CTTATAGGGCAAGAGACTCAATTGATTAGCTCGTTCTAGATAGAAAACAATTGGCCAAAATCGAAGCAATGTCTTTCTGTGTAAGGGTTTTATCCTTTATAACCCCCCTCCATTGCATAACACAAACCGAAGAACCATAAAATTCCTGGTGATTTACTCTTCCTACAAGAACTTAATTGGGTAAGTTTCAAGAAGATTGATGATGCTGCTGCCTTCCATAAACTAGAGTGGGGCATTACTCAAGTCAAGCCAGAGTTACATTCAAAAACGGTAAAATTGACAGCCGAAGAGTGGTTTAATCGTGGTTGTAACAAAGGTGAATTAGGATACAATCAAGGTGCGATCGCTGACTACAATCAAGCCATTCAAATCAAACCCGACTATGCTTATGCCTACATTGGTCGCGGGAATGCCAAGTCTAACTTAGGAGACAAGCAAGGTGCGATCGCTGACTATAATCAAGCGGCACAACTTTACGTGCAACAGAACACGATGGATAAATACCAATATACTCTTGATCAAGTGAAAAGACTGGAAAAAGGATTTTGGGGAAGGTTGTTCTCATGACTATTCGTCAAACTACAATCGCTAAATTGTAACAACTACCAGAGTCACTTTTACTGGAAGTTAACAATTTTATCGACTTGGTAATACACAAACATCAATCTGAAACAGCTAATGACAAACTGCAAGAAGATGGGGCTAAAGTTTTGGGAAAATAGTTTGAAGGTCTAAAATTGATAAATTATGAAAAAACTTGAAAAAATTATCACAGAATTTCGCCAAGCACTAGAAAAAATCTATGGCGATAAATTAATAAACTTAGTTCTATACGGTTCTCAAGCCAGAGGAGATGCAACAGAAGACTCTGATATTGATATCATGGTAATTTTAAAAAGTCCAGTTTCTCCTGGAGATGAAATTTTCCGTATGGGAGAAGTTAAAAATCAAATTAACCTTAAATACGATCAATTCATCTCAGTTTTGCCCATATCTGAAGAAGACTTTTTATGTAAAGATACTCCTTTATTAGAAAATATTCGCCGAGAAGGTATAGCTTTATGAACCGCATTCAAACATTACTAAGTCTAGCTAAAGAAGAATTATATGCTGCTGAAATTTTGTGGGAAAATACTCTATATCGTGCTTGTATTTCTCGGGCTTATTACGCCTTATATTATACAATACAAGCTCTCTTGGCTGCTAAAAACGTCAATACTAGAACTCACAGAGGCTTGATTCAACAATTTGGACAACAATTTATTAAAACTGGAGAATTATCTCAAAACTTATCAAGAACCTTGAGTGAGACTTTTGATTTAAGACAGTTAAGTGATTATGATGAAACGATACCCATCACTCAACAACAAGCAGGCAAAACTTTAGAAAATGCAAAATTGTTTATTAGTGAAGCTACCAAGTGGCTAGAGAATAATCAAATTCAGTAAATAAAAACAATATCTTAATCTATAGCGGTTCTCGCATCTGTGCGGCACACTTAAACCTTTGCTGATTAAGCTGTTCAGGATCGGGAATGTACCTCTTGTGAATCAGAAACGCTATATTAATCAAAAAATTCGCTGAAAGAAAGGAGTATAAATTGGATGCTTACCTACAAAGCAATGTATAAATTTTTGGAACAGGGAGTCCATGGAGAAGTCTTGGATTTTCCTGGCGTGATTTCCTGGGGAAATGATCTAGCAGCAGTACGCCCTTCCTTAGCTAGTGCGCTGGTGGACATGGCAGAAGTTAATTTATCTAGGGGGGAATCCTTACCCTTGCCTAATGGTTTGTTAACAGATGCAGAAGCGGATTTAGAAGAACCAATTTATCTAATCTTTTCTGTATCAACCCATGTCCAAATTGTACCGACTTTGATCGCCTCATGAAGCGTCGAGATTTGTTGCGTTATCTCAGTCAACAGGGTTGTCAATAACATCGCATTTGGCGGAACTCGATATCTGAGATAAATTATGAATGATGAATTATGAAAGAGATTTGATTTAGCGATTATGGGAAATTTAAAATCGACATTATTGCTAATCACGGGCTAAATATTTCTCGATAAGTTATCATTGATACGATTGGCAATTCTGATCAAGTGGTGCGTTACGGCGGCTTGTTAGTTTTGGTTTTTTGACCAAATTAGTAACCGCCTAACGCACCCTACACTCTGAATACCGCTTTAAGACAGAGCCTTAGAAAAAGAAACTCTGGAGTTCTTGACATGATCACCTTAGTATGCAGCGGCTTAAAAAGATTGTGTTCTGCACCAACAAGGACAAGATTAACTTACTCCAGTGCAGTCGAAGCCGATCACCCGAAGCCATCAAAACTATCCAGGGTGCAGGAGTTGAACCTGCCTAGCACGAATTATGAGTTCGTTGCCTCAACCGCTCGGCCAACCCTGGGTTATACTATTAACTCATTATAGATCGGTAATTACTCTGAACGTGAAAATTCAGCCCCACCAAGATGAAAAAATTTTCAATCAGCACCTCCTTGCAGTTAGGTCTCCTTTTGATGGTAGCCATGTTAGCCGCCGGCTTCGGTAGCGGTTGGGTAGCCTATCAATTGGGAATCGCCTCCCTGAAGGGAGTCAGTCAACCGGATATCAACCCCGCTAAAAAGTTTACCAACGATCGCACCAGTTATGGTCGCAATCAAACTTTTATCCCCGTGAAAGAAGAAGAAGTAATTAAAAGAGTGAGAGTTTATATGCAACAACAGAAAAACCAACCGCAATCAAAGGACGAAACCAAAGGATAGGCTTTAAAAAAGGCGAATTTTGCCTTTTCGCTATGGATAATCAGGATTTATTGACTCGTTTAATTTTAGTCTTTTTACTAATCGTCCTCAATGCTTTTTTCGTAGCGGCGGAATTTTCGCTTGTGTCTGTCCGTCGTACCCGCATCAGTCAGCTAGTGGCCGCGGGAGATGTGCCAGCGCAGACGGTACAATCTCTACAAAGAAGTCTCGATCGCTTACTTTCCACTACCCAATTAGGCATCACCCTTTCTAGTTTAGCTTTAGGTTGGATCGGGGAGAGTACCATGACCGTTTTTGTGAGGAAATTACTAAGTTTTTTACCCTTTTCTTTAAACTGGCAAAATCTTCTCTCCCATGGTTTCTCTCTTTGTCTAGCTTTTTTAATTGTTGCCTATCTCCAGATAGTTTTTGGGGAACTTTATCCCAAATCCCTCGCTTTAATTTATGCCGAACCGATGGCGCGATTATTAGCAGCACCTATTGGCGTTATTTCCCAGATTTTTAAGCCTTTTATCGGTATTCTGAACCAATCAACTCGTTTTTTATTGGTTTTAACCCGTATCCCCGAAGTGGATCTACAGCGTTCTAATCGGGTAACTTGCGAGGAATTACAATTAATTATCAGCATGGAAGGGGAATTAACGGGATTAGAAGCAGCGGAAAGGAAAATTTTAAATAATGTCTTCCAGTTTGGCGAAATCACTGCTGCGGAAATCATGGTTCCCCATAACCGTTTAATAGCTATTCCCTCGACCGCAACTTTTCAGGAATTATTGCTCAACGTGGTTAACAGTGGCTATTCTTGCTATCCTGTGGCAGGAGATTCTGGTGATGATATCCGTGGTCTGATCGATTTTAAAGATTTAGCTTTACCCCTTGCCGAAGGTCAGTTAAATTTAACAACCCCGATTAAACCTTGGTTAAAACCTGTGCGTTTTTTCCCCGAAACTACCCCTTTAAATGAATTACTGACAGTGATGCAGGAATCATTCTTAAAGATGGTTATCATTGTGGATGAATTTGGCAGAACAGCCGGTTTATTAACCCTCAAAGATTTAATCGGCGAGATTCTAGGAACTTTTCCCCCTAGTGATCAATCAGGAACATTGGAATACCAACTCCTCGATGAATCAACTTTTCTCGTACAAGCACAAATGAATTTAGAGGACGTGAACAAAGCATTAAATTTAAGCTTACCCTTGGCCGATGAATACCAAACCCTAGCTGGTTTTATCCTCCATCATTGGCAAAAAATACCGAGGGTGGGAGAACAATTATATTACCAAAATTTAGAATTTACCATTATTTCTAAGGTCGGCCCTCGCTTGGAACAAATTAAGATTTATCGGCAACAACTATCCTCATGATATAAACAAGAAACAACTTTTCTCATTTATCCTTCTCCATCGTTAATCGAGTCAATAGCTGCCCACTCCTATCACCATGAAACACCTTTTGACACTCCTCCCCCTCAGCTTGGGATTAATTGCCCTCACCCCCGCAAATTTGCCCCTAGAACGTTTTGAAATCTCAGAATTAGGAACATCTACGGGATACGATGAACGACTGCTAACGGACAAAAAAACCCTACTACAAGCGATCGATCATAGTTTACGTTATCTGAATAGCTCGGCGGCGATCCGCGCCTATCAAAATTATCCTATTCCTGAAATAACTCGTCAGCGAGTGCAGCGTTCCTTAGTACGTTTTCGTCAATTAGTGCAGAATTCTCCCACTCCCGCAGCTCTACAAAAGGCAGTAAAAAAAGAATTTATTTGGTATCGTTCTTTGGGTAATGATAGCCAGGGAAATGTTAAATTTACTGGTTATTTTGAGCCAATTTATCAAGCAAGTCGGCAAAAAACCGCCGAGTATAAATATCCTCTCTATCGCCGACCTGCTAACTTTTCTCGCTGGTCTAAACCCCATCCAGCTAGGGTAGAATTAGAGGGAAAAGATGGTTTACTGGGGGAAAATAGCCGTCTAGCGGGATACGAATTAGTCTGGTTAAAAGATCGCTTAGAAGCTTATTTAGTTCATGTGCAAGGTTCGGCGAAATTACGTTTACCTAATGGTCAAATTATGAGCATTGGTTTTGATGGCAATACCGAGCATCCCTACACCAGTCTGGGAAAAGAAATGATTGCCGATGGTATTTTTCCTGCTGAGGGTTTAACCTTACCAATGGTTTTAGATTTTCTCAGAAATAATCCTGAGCAATTAAAGAATTATATTCCCCGCAATAATCGGTTTATTTTCTTTCGAGAAACCCACGGCGCAGCTGCCACTGGTAGTATTGGAGTTCCAGTTTTACCAGAAAGATCGATCGCTACAGATAAAAGTATTTTTCCCCCCGGTGCTTTAGCAGTAATTGAGACAGAAATTCCCCAGGGAAATCTTAATAAAAAATTAGTTAGTCGCTATGTTCTCGATCAAGATACTGGCAGCGCGATTAAAGGTACTGGGAGGGTAGATATTTTTATGGGAACAGGAAAAAATGCTGGCAAGCGAGCCGGTTTAATTAATACTCCGGGTCAATTATATTATTTATTATTGAGGGAATAGGAAATAGTATAGGTAGAATTAAGATACAATTCCCAGAATCAGTTATCGGTTATCATACTTTAAGGGAGAATTTTAAAAATAGAATGATGGAAAAAAACACAAATATAGATTGGTCGGATTGTGGTCCAATTACCTTAGTAGTCGTGCAGCCGACTTCTTTTTGTAATCTCAATTGTGATTATTGTTATTTACCCGATCGCCACTTAAAAAATACCTTATCCTTAGATTTAATCGAGCCGATTTTTCAGAGGGTTTTTAGTAGTCGTTTTCTCCAAGATGATTTTACCATTTGCTGGCACGCAGGCGAACCCTTAGCAGTTCCCATCAGTTTTTATGAAAGTGCTTTCGCCAAAATTGCGGAAGTTAGCGAGAAATATAATCAGCAGGGTTACTGTTTTCGTCATTCGGTACAAACTAACGCCACTTATATTAACGATGCTTGGTGTCAATTATTTAAAAAGCATGATGTTTATGTGGGAGTCAGTCTTGATGGACCGGCCTTTATTCACGATATCCACCGGCAAAACCGCAAGGGAACTGGCAGTCATGCTGCTACAATGCGGGGGATTTCTTTCTTGCAAAAACATGAAATTGATGTCAGTATCATCGCTGTTTTAACAGAAGATTCCCTCGACTATCCCGACGAAATTTTTAACTTTTTTTGGGATCATGGCCTTACCGATGTGGCTTTTAATATGGAAGAAACCGAGGGTATTCATTCACAATCTTCCTTAGATAAATTAGGTATTGAACAACGTTATCGCCAGTTTATTGCCAGATTTTGGGAGTTAGTCACGGCCAAACAAGGAGAATTTAAGCTGCGGGAATTTGAATCGATCTGTAGTTTGATTTATGCCGATGAACGCTTAGAAAATACCGATATGAACCGACCTTTTATGATTGTCAATTTTGATCATCAAGGTAATTTTTCCACTTTTGATCCGGAATTACTATCGATTAAAACCCAACCCTACGGCGATTTTATTTTTGGTAATGTTTTGACCGATTCCCTAGAATCTATCTGTGAAACCGAGAAATTTCAACAAATTTACGCTGATATGCGCGGTGGAGTCGATTTATGTCGCCAAAAATGCGATTATTTTGGGGTTTGTGGGGGTGGTGCCGGTAGTAACAAATATTGGGAAAATGGCACTTTCAACTCCACAGATACTAAAGCCTGTTTATACCGGATTAAGTGTATCACCGATATAGTTCTTGATCGCCTAGAAAATTTATTAGAAGTTTAAATATTTTTTTAGCTATCAGTTATCGGTAATAAGTAGCTGGTTATAATTAAATTAAAAATGGATTTTAGGTTCGATCCCCCCTGCCCCCCTTGATAAGGGGGGTGCCGATCCCCCCTTAGTCCCCCCTTTAATCCCCCCTTAATAAGGGGGGCATCTGACAACTTTTAACGCCTACCTACTTA
>NZ_JAPZQJ010000281.1:0-6671 GCF_027530405.1 Microcystis sp. LE19-41.2A
AAAGCCACTCTTAATCGTGTCTTGGAACGAAATAGAGGCTTTTAAAGACTGCGTACATGGAGAATTAAAACAAGAATTACCCTCGAAAAGCCTATTTTTCCACTAAGTATTTATGCTCATTGCAAAGGTGAGATGCTCCCTATCTATTTCGATGTAATTTCTCCCATACCAACGGCATTTATAGGCTAATTGTCGAGGGATTTCTCCCCAGCTTACATCAGATATTGCCTGAGATAATTTCGGTTTTTTGACCATATTCTTGACAGCTAAATTCTCAACCACAATCGTTTGATTTTCACGAACTAATTGAGTGGTTAGCTTATGTAAATGGTCTTTTCTGTTATCAGTAATTTGGGCGTTAATTCTGGCTAGTTTGATTCTCGCTTTTTCTCGATTCTTTGAGCCTTTTTTCTTCCTAGAAAGGCTTTTTGGGTCTTTTCGCAGTCTCTGATAATGCTTTTTAAAATGCTTAGGATTAGATACTTTGTCACCATCGCTAGTAATCACAAGGCTACTAATTCCTAAGTCAATTCCAATGGCTTTATCTGTTACTGGTAATGGCTTAATCGTTGGGTCATCAAATCTAATTGAAATATGCCAACGCCCTGAGGGATGTAATCTGACTGTTACTGTGCTTGGTTCACAGCTTTCTGGGATTTGTCTTGACCATCGAATAGGTAAAGGTTCTGTGCATTTAGCTAAATAGATTTGTCTGTCTTTGAACTTAAAAGCAGATTTGGTAAATTCGGCGCTTCCTCCCTGATGTTTTTTCTTAAAGTTAGGATACTTAGTACGACCAGCAAAGAAATTGGTAAAAGCTGTTTGTAGGTGTCTTAACCCTTGTTGTAAGGGTACACAGCTTACTTCATTGAGAAAGTCTAATTCTTCTTGTTTTTTCCACTCGGTTAGCATTGAAGAAGTTTGAGCGTAGCCTACTCTTTCTTGCTTTTCGTACCATGCTTGTGTTCTGACATGGAGAGCTTTGTTGTAAACCAATCTTACACAGCCCAACGTGCGCCGCAATAGCGACTCTTGTTCGGGTGTGGGGTAAAATCGGAACGAGTAGGCTTTTTCCATATCTCGCACTCTAGCATATATCGTGTAAATGCGCTAATATTTAACAGTAAAGCCGTCGTAGAACGACGGGGTTTCAGACCCAAATTTTCGATGACTGGAATTATGAGTCAACTCAGTCCCCTACAAGCCGAACAAATCAAGGAAATCGGGACTTATTTACGTCAAAAACGAGAAGAAAGCTGCCTGAGCATAGACGATATCGCCGCCCTGACGATGATTAGATTGCCGATGCTAGAAGCGTTGGAAACGGGGAATTGGGAGAAATTACCAGAATTAATTTATGTCAAGGGATTTATCAAACGCTACGGTGATGCTCTAAAAATTGATGGTAAAGCTTTAGCCGATCGCTTGTCTCCTAGTGCGGAACAATTAGCTCAAGAGGTAACTATCCCGAAAACACTGCCCACAAAAGTTACCCCTCTCCCCAAGGCTGAACCCGCTGCCCCAAAAGTGGAACCGGTGAAACCAGAAAAACCAGCCCTGGAAACTAGCCCCCAACCGGCTAAATCAACCTTTTTCGGGATGTATCTCTGGCTAGGCTTGCTGGCGGGCATATTTTGTGGTATTGGCTATCTTTTCCTCCGTCCCCCTCTCTCTAACCCCCCTGCCGTTACTCCCTCTCCTTCCCCCGTGGTTTCCCCCGCGCCGGTAGTCCCTCCCGCACCGATAGCCTCTCCTTCCCCTTCTCCTCAGTCAAAAGTTCCCCTCTCAGCCCAGGTAACTATTGAACAGGCCGCTTGGGTAAGGGTAATTGCCGATGGCAAAAAAGTCCATGAAGGCAATCTCCAACCTGGGACTAAACAAACTTGGACAGCCCAAAAGAGTTTAAATATTCGATCGGGCAATGCTGGCGGTGTTAAAATCTCTCTTAACGAAAAACCTGCCCAATTAATGGGTAAAGCTGGCCAAATTGGCGAAATCACCCTAACTGCACCCCCTCAGTAGGATTGGGTGTGGGGTGTGGGAAGATGGGGTGTTGGGGTGATGGGGTGTTGGGAAGAATAAAAAAAATAATCTCCTGACTCCCGACTCCTGATAACTGATCACTGATCACTGATCAGGCTGCATCATCCCAGATGGGGGTAAGGGTCTGATAATCGTAGCGGGAAGCGTTAGGATGACAGCTGACACAGGTGGTATGACCGAGAGGAGTGGGTAAATTGACCCTAGGATGCAAAACCTTTACATAGGTGGACTGTTCAATTAGGAGGGGAACAAAAGTAGTCTGGGTAAGAGGGCGGGAAGAATAACTGAGATAATCCCAGATAAGACGCTGAGTAATGCCAACAATTGGTTTTAAACGGATACCATAGTGAGAATTAGGATTTTCTAGGATTTTTTTCCAAGTTTGACTGGGTAGGATGCTGGGAGGAATGGCAATATGGCAAGTGGCACAATTTTCTAGATAGGTTTGCTGTCCAATTTGATAACGATTCAGCACTGTATCCGAGGAGGGAGATTGGGCGATCGCTGGTTGTTGAAGTAGCGAAGCCAGTAGAATACCCCCTAGAATACTGAGGAGAAAGAGGATAAGAAAAAAAATCGATTTCACTTGACCGCTGGAAGGCATGACTGGGATGACGAGTAATTGAACACAATTTTGACACTCTCGCCATCACAATGCCAAGCTGTGTGATGGGAGATTCTTGCTTCACAGAAACCTGCTTTTTGAGACGAATCCCAAGGATTCTTACAGTCTCTCCACAAGCTTAAACTCCTGACTGCCCATCAGTATTTGGGTTCTTCTGGTTTATGTGTGGAAACGAGGTCTATACTGATATTTTCTAGTTTCTTCCGCGGCCCGACTGAGCATCGCCGAACGTCAAAATAGCCCTAAAAGTCTTGCTTGATAGGTATTTCACGGTTTCCTAAGCAAAAATTAAGTAGGTAGGCGTTAAAAATTATCAGATGCCCCCCTTATCAAGGGGGGACTAAGGGGGGATCGGCACCCCCCTTATCAAGGGGGGACTAAGGGGGGATCAGAGGCAAAATCCATTTTTAATTTAATTATAACCAGCTACTTATAACACAAAGTCGAGAAGAGCCTCTTAACTTTTTTTGTATCAAAATTACTTCAACGGGAGCATTAAAAGGGGAGAATTACCCCATCAATCTAGACAAAGAAACTATTGACTGGAATAGGGCCGAGCGCCGGTAAACTACCCGTTAACCCGGTGAGATTAATCACCAAATCATTAGCACTTTGGAAACCCCCCGTACCGTCGTTGATAATTAGGTAAGTGGTAGTAGTATTAGCAACCCGCACTAAAGCAGCACTGTTCATCCCGATAGCTTGATTTCCGGCTGTTGCGCCATTAGCATCGGTAAAGACGTTAGTAACAATGGTGTTAATATTGGTCGTGGTGCTATCTGTTGCCCGGGTAAAAGCGACAGGGGCATTAATGGCCGCACCAAATTGACAAGGCATTACCCGTGCCATTAAGATTACCAGTACCAGTGAGGACGAGATTTTCCACGTTGTCAGAAAGGGTATAGGAAATGGAAACTCGCAGTGAAACACCTCGTGAAACTTGGCTGCAACCGATTGTCGCTCTTCTGGGAGAAGGGGAATTCGCCGAGGCTTATGCTTTGGCTGCATACTTTCCTAACACTCGCAATAGGCAACTCGTACAACTTGCTGCATTGTTGGGACAAAATAAGTTTAGTGAAGCTGATACTCTCTTAAAGAAATTTGCTGCTGAAACTCAAAGCCTTGTAGCTGAATTTGCAACTATTCTGAGCCAAGTCGATTTGGACCTCCTTGAGACAGCTTATAAAGCTATTAAAAATCAATATTTCGAGTTGGCTGATTTCTGTATTCAATTTCAACTGCTGACTCATCCAGAAACAAGCTTATCAGTAGTTTTGGTGGAAACCCTTGCAACTTCTGAAGATGACGAGGAAGATTTAATGGAACCTTTAATGGAACTCCCTGCAACTTCTGAGGATGACGAGGAAGATTTAATGGAACCATGTGTAAATATGCAACGCCTAATTGAACGCCACACTCGAATCGAATTCCCATCAGAATGTGTTCTTGAGCAAAAAGCTGAGTTAAAGATTCAGCTAACTCAAGAGATTCCAGAATTTACTCGTGTTCAAGAAAAAATTTTGCTTACAGTAGGACGTAATACTAAGCAAGTTAAACTAAATGTCAAGGTTACTGCTCCAGCATTTGCCATAAGACCTTATCAGCAGCAGTTGACTGTTCCAGTTAAAGGCGATTCCAACGAAGTGATTTTTACCCTTGTTCCTCTTGAAAGAGGTGAGCAAGTTATTGAGATTGAGTTTTTCAGAGGAGCAACAAGAGTTGGGTATGTAATCGTTCTAACTTATGTAAGTTCCTACTGGTATCATGAAATATCGCCAAAAGTTTTATCAATGGAAGACCCAATTGATGGTCTCAAAAACTTAGAAAGTATGACGGTTAATCCCGATAAACATACACTTAATGTTACTTGGATTGAGAGAGAAAGTAAATTACTCTATACCATTTTCCCAGCGAATCGCTTAGGCGAGTGGGAGAAAACAATTCCTAATATTCAGCAACAAATTGAAGATGATTTGCGAAGTTTGAATGCTTTCCTGACAGAAGTAGTGCAACAAGGAAACCCCTCTGATGAGCGTTGGGAGAGTATCTGTTTCAATCTTCAGAGTGTTGGCGCTAACTTGTTCGAGATGTTAATTCCCTCTGAAGTGGCCAAACAAATGGGAACTTGGAAGATTGGTTCTCCTGTCATTATCTCCACTAATGAACAGTGGATTCCTTGGGAATTAATGTACGACGGCGAAGATTTTTGGGGAAAGAAGTTTATTATTGCTCGCTCTCCTCGCCTCAGCGATAGTCAAGATTTACCAAAAAGAAATAGACCTGAAAGTAAGGGAAAAAGACAAATCAAGCGGATTGTCAATATTGTCGGTGGAGATGTACCTTCCTCGGAAGCAGAGCGAGCTACCCATCTATTCTCTAATCTTCTCCCCCCGGAAGCGGTACAATTGTTAGCTAAACAGCCAATTTCGTCCCTTGTAAAAGCTATTCCAGGCACAGATGCGCTTCATTTTACCTGTCACGGACATTTAGAACCGCACCTACTCCAAATTGCTGGCGATAAAAACAAAACCCGAATTGAAAACTTGCTTCCTGAAACCATTCTAAGGCTACCCCTTGAGCCAGGTAGTCTTGTGTTTGCTAACGCCTGTGCTTCAACCGTTCCCGTGTTAACCTTTGGAAAATTTAGCAGTTTTGGCTGGAAATTTTATCAGCGTGGTGCAGATGCTTTCATTGGAACTTTAGGAGCCGTACCAGTGAAATATGCCGTCAACTTTGCCGAAATTGTTTACCGTGAATTATTCAACCCAGATGAGAAAATTACTATCGGACAGGCTGTAGCCAAAGCCAAAGAAGTTGCAGCCAATGAGAGAAACTTATTTTGGCTACTGTATTGTATTTATGGCGATCCAGATTTCTCGATTGTACAGCAAAAAAATTCCAAGGAGGAAGACCATGCCAATTAAAGTATATGCCACAGCCGTCGATCCAGCTTCAGTTAGTAGCTTACAAACTGAGGATGAGGAAATCCTGACTACTTTGGGACCACAAGAGGAAACCGTCGCAGTTCAGTTGCAAGAACTCTTTGAATCTGTGATGGAAGCTCTTTCAAGCAAGGTAGATGTAGAAAGTCAGTTGACTGTTGAAATTAATGGTTCAGTCAGCCTAAAGGCGCAGGGAGGACTCAAATATCTGTTTTTCAACATTGGAGCAGAAACAGCCAATACAAACACGATGAAAGTTACCCTATCTACAACTTTGCAGCCAAAAATACAGAAAACGAAGTAAATGTCCACCATCAAAACAAAAAGCCAGAGGTCGGTATCCGGTCTCTCAAAGACAACGGGTTTCTCAAAGAGTTTCTCAAAGAAACCCGTTTTCTAAAGAAGTTCTAGGATTGGATTTTTGCCAAAGACTGCTTAAATTCTGCGAGAGAATTAGCAGTAGCTGCTAATTTAACAATCTCTTGTAATGTAGATAGTACCGAAACTTTATTCAGGTATTGTTCCACATCTAAAGGAACTTCACCTAAGCGAGCTTGCAAAACTGTTTTGACAAAATCACGAGCATTTTCTAACGCTCCAATTTCCTTGCCTATTTCTTTACCAATTTCCTTACCAATTTCCTTGCCAATTTCCTTACCGCGTTCTATTCCTCGTAACTCCATATTACTTACTAAAGGCATGGTTCTTTCCTCCTCAAATTGTTTGATTTTACTCTCTAAACTTGACTGTAATTCAGGGGATAAAGTCATCATATTGTCGATGATTTCAAACAGTTTAATTATCTGTTCCCTCTCGAACTCCTTTTCATATAATCCCCTGATTAACCTCCACTTCCACTGTTCCCGTTGTGGCAGCTTCCCGGTAGTCGCTTTTGTTTTCAGGTGTGCCATGACTATTATAGCAAAGGGATTGCTGCTTGCTTCTAGTTCTGACCAGCTTTCCTCATAGTCCAGTAATTTGACTGTTGGGAATTTCAGACTCACTTCACAGCCGGCGATAGTATAATTATAGGAATCTGGTCGCCAATTTACTCGTTCATC
>NZ_JAPZQJ010000518.1:0-4146 GCF_027530405.1 Microcystis sp. LE19-41.2A
GTGCATTTGGCTAAATAGATTTGTTTGTCTTTAAATTTAAAGGCTGATTTGGTAAATTCGGCACTTCCTCCCTGATGTTTTTTCTTAAAGTTAGGATACTTAGTACGACCAGCAAAGAAATTAGTGAAAGCTGTTTGTAAATGTCTTAACCCTTGTTGTAAGGGTACACAGCTTACTTCATTGAGAAAGTCTAATTCTTCTTGCTTTTTCCAATCGGTCAACATTGAAGAAGTTTCAGTATATCCTACTCTTTCTTGTCTTTCATACCAAGCTTGTGTTCTGAGATGGAGTGCCTTATTGTAAACCAATCTTACACAGCCCAAAGTGCGCCGCAATAGCGACTCTTGTTCGGGTGTTGGGTAAAATCGAAACGAATAGGCTTTTTCCATATCTCGCATTCTAGCATATATCGTGTAAATGTGCTAATATTTAACAGTAAAGCCGTCGTAGAACGACGGGGTTTCAGACCCAAAATTTTCGATGAACAGGGAATCCCCAAGCGCTTAGTGCCATGGGAGCGTCAATATCCTATCTCGATCCGCTTCCCCTTGGCTGAGGGGAATTTTTAGAATCTCTTTTGATTTGGCGACCGCTCCCCTTGTTAATCTAATACGATAAAAAGACTCTCTTTGGCCAAAAGCTCGATTTTTTGGCCAGCAAATCGGAATTATGGGGGCAAAGTTCCTCAAAACCTATCCTTGATTCCTGCAATCCCTGTACCCTATCAATACCAGAACATGATTTTATCTTTCTTGCAGACAAATAAAATTTCTGACGATAATACACCTTGGTGGCTGAAAATTACCTCCCTTTATCCCCACTGTACCTACTATTTTGGTCCCTTTGCCTCTTTTGAGGAAGCACAACAGCATCAGGGGGGTTATCTCCAAGATCTAGAGTCCGAAGGAGCGCAAGGAATCAGTCTTTCGATCGAGCGGAGTAATCCCCGTTATTTGACCGTTTTTGACGATGGAAATCAGGATCTAGCTAAAACTTTCGCTTCCCATGCTCGAACCTTTTCTCGCTTTATTTCTTAAGTCTCCCTGTCCTCTTTGTCAACGGCAGAGCGAGCGAGAGCTTTGCCGTGATTGTGGGCGACAATTACAGGCCTATCGTCAGAATAACCCGCTTTTTCTCTGGCATGGTTCTATTCCCCTGTTTATCTGGGGACGCTATGAAGGTAAATTAAAACAGGCGATCGCTAAAATGAAATATGATCGCCATCCCGCTCTCGGCTCTTTGCTAGGCAGTTGCATGGGGGAAACTTGGCTGCTGCGTCCTCCCCTCACCGATAAACGTTTGACGGTGATTCCCATCCCTCTCCACCCAGAAAGGTTAAAGGAAAGAGGTTTTAATCAAGCAGAAGTCATTGGCGAGGGTTTTTGTCGTTTAACCGGTTATCCTCTGGCTAGTCGCGGATTAATTCGGATTAAGAACACGGCAGCTTTATTTAGTCTGGCAGCCGAGGAAAGAAAAAAGACGATGCAAGCGGCTTTTCAACTGGGGAAAAATTTACCGAAATCAGTGCCGATTCTCTTAATTGATGATATTTATACCACGGGAACCACGATTGAGGAGGCTGTGCAGGTTTTACAAACAGAGGGGTATCGGGTAGTCGGTGCGATCGCTCTTGCCAGTTCCAAAATTAGCTAAAATGCCCAGACGGAATCGGTCTAGGCATTTTAGGATTTTAAATTAAGTCCGTTTGATCTTGTCGTATTGACTGATGAAAATCAAACCGATAGTAGCAGGGATCAGGACGATAGCCGCACCTAAAACAAGGCTCCAGAGAAAGTTAGCTAAAGAGGGTGTCATGATAGATAAATCCTTTGTCATATTTTCAAAGACTTAGTTTTTTATCTTATCACCTTGGGCGAGAAGACCTCCACTTCCACGACCAGATAGATGCGATCGCAGGTTTTATATGTCTTCAATCCCTCAAGATAAAGTCTCCCTTGACTTCTCAAGGGGATAGGGATGTTTGACAATAGGTGATAGTTACAAAACTTTAAACTAGATTGGCAAAGATTTTTATGGCTACTGACGATCGCAAACGGCGCATTCTCGATCATCTCTCCAGAAGTACCACTGGTGCTGACTATATTCCCAAAAAACCGCTGCCAATTGTGGAAACTCCTCCGGTGGCAGCGGAACCCGTGGCAGCGCCGCCTCCAGTAACTCCTTCACCGGAATTAACTGCTAAAGAGCGCAAAAGAAAGATAATGTCCCATCTTTCCATGAGTAGTCAAGATTTTGGCGAAATTACTAGCACTGCCCCCGAAGAAAAGCGTAAACGCCAAATTAATGACCATCTACGCCAAAGCCAAGGATAAATAGGGTTTGCTGAAAAATTTTTTCCTGGGGGCAGGGTGTGGGGTGTGGGGTGTGGGGTGTGGGGTTTTACCCATTTTCAGGGAGTCAATTACCTAATTTTCAGGGAAAAAGTACCTGAAATTTCCCTCCCCAATCACTCCAATCGCTGGCACTTTTTGATTTCAAAAAAGCCTAAAGATATTATCCAACAAGGTTTTTAGATTTATTCAGCAAACCCTAAATAGTAAGGAGTGAGAATTAGCAACTAGGCATCTTCTAGACTGTTCTCGCTCCCTCATTTTCTGCTGTCGATGGGGATAATGACAGTTGTTGCAAATCAGTTCCTCGCTCTGGCAACAAGGGAATGTTAAAGTTAGTAATGATCGCTTCGGTGATCGGATGACGCAATTTTTCTGTGGAACCAACATGATAAAAATGCTGTTTAGTATAGATATAAAACTGATCAGCACTCCAATTTTTTTTAATTAAAGGATTGCTTCTAAACTGATTACTGTGCCAAGTGGACAAAATAAACCGACAAGAAATATCCTTTAAAATAGTCACCAAACAATCTTCATCCTCTTCAGACCAAGAGTTAAAATAATCGGCGTGTCTCCCTAAATAAGGAGGATCGAGATAGATCAAGTCTGTTTTTTGCCAATCAGATAAAGTCTCTCGAAAGTCAGCAACTTGAAAATTATAATCAGTTTTAATAAGAATATTTTCTAGGGCAATAACTTGATTGACTATTTTGGTAATATATGCTTGAGAAAATCGTTCTGATTTATGACAGTAAGGGACGTTAAACTGTCCCTTCCGATTGAATCTCATCACGCCATTAAAACAGGAGCGATTGAGAAATAAAAAATCTAGAGAATTAGGAGATTGATTAAATCTTTCTCGTACTTGATAATAATAACTTTCTCCCTGCTCCTTAAGAAATTGACCATTTTCTTGCAAAAAAAGCTTAACAGTTTTACTGGTAATAACTTGATTTTTGAGATTATTATAAAACTGGATAATATGAGTATTTGTGTCCGCAAGTAAAGCCTTTTTCGGATTAATATTAAAAGCCACCACTCCCGATCCAGAAAAGGGTTCTATCCAACGCCCAAAGCTCAGATCAGACACAATATTTTTAACATCTTTTACCAATTTAGTTTTAATTCCTTGACACTTAATCGGTGGTACAAGTGGCGTTAACTTCACTAAACACTCTCCTCATCAATAGTAATCTCTATCCACAGCAAACTTAGCTCCTGTTGGCTCGTGAATAAAGGTTAAATCAGGGTAAAAATTTTGTTGAGATACTAACTCTATCTTGGGTGCATCTCATTTTTGCCCTCTCAAAAATTAATTATGCAAGAACTCTATAGTAGGGTTGATTCATGAATCAACCCTACCCAAACCCCCCGTTGGGTGCGTGGCGCGGCCACTGAGCGTGTCGAAGTGCCGCCCCCAAACCTCGGAGCGCATTAGTTTTTCGGTGGGATGCTTACAGGTAGCTGCTGATATATCTGTAATAATTTAAGGGTCACTGATAATTGCTGATTGTTGGTATTTCTGCATAAGTGAGATACACCCCTCTATCTTTAATTGGTTACATCTAGCAAAATTATCAAATATGGGAAAAAGAAGCAATTCTAGGATTTTAGAGATGATTTTCGTATCAATAGATATAGTATATACTTTTGGCTCTTCGGTAATTGTTATGCAATGGACGGGGGTTATAAGGGATGGAACCCTTATATAGAAAAGCATTTAGCGATTTTTGTCAATTGTTTTTGCTCTAGAGCGAACTAATCAATTAAGTCTCTTGCCAGATAAGGATTT
>NZ_JAPZQJ010000649.1:0-7569 GCF_027530405.1 Microcystis sp. LE19-41.2A
TGTCAGTCTGTAGAGCGACCATAAGACCAGAACAGAGTAAATCTGTTAAGGCAGGTGCGAAACCCCGCAAGGGAAAGAAGCAGAAACCTAAATCGTGAGGTTTGGGAATCGCCGTCCGTTTTACGGCGGCGAGGATGTCAAATTTTTCCTGTTGGATGTAGTTAATTCCCCGGTTAAAGTGGGCGATCGCTTCTTTGTAGTTCGTTTGAGCGATCAGGGTTTCGGCTGGTTGTCGGCTTTCTAGGGCCATAACGGGGCGAACAGTGGCGAGGGTGGAGAGGCCGATTAGGCTGACGGTGGTGAGAAGGGCAAAGGATTTCATGGGTAGTGCCTCGGTGAGGGTGATTTGAGCTTCTACCTAATTCATCGGTTGCTTTTTTGGGAATATGCAGGATAGGGCGATCAATTTTTTTTCCTTTCGGGTACAAAAGGAAAAAGCGCGGCAATCGGCATCGCTTTGTTATCATTTAGTGAAAATACTTGTTGTTTTTGATGCAATATGGTAAGCAAATCCCCGACGATTACTGATGCGGAATTAATTCGCCTCAGTTGTCAGAACCCGGAATTAGGCTTTGAACGCAATGCAGATGGAACGTTAGTCACTATGCCCCCGATCGGAAGTATTTCAGCGAATCGAGAACTGAAAGCCGGCGCTCGCCTGCTCTACTGGGTCGAACAGAACGGGTTAGGAGAGGTATTTAGTTCTAGCGGCGGTTTTAAACTGGCCAATAGCGCGGTACGCTCTCCCGATGTGGCTTTCGTGGCGAGAGAACGTTTACCGTCCGGTTGGCAGGAAAGGGAGGATGAATTTCTCGATCTCGCGCCGGATTTCGTGATCGAGATCCGTTCTAAAACCGATAGTTTATCCAAGTTAAAGCGGAAAATGGAGGAGTATCGGGAGAACGGGGTGAAGTTAGGATGGTTGATCGATCGCCACAATAAACAGGCTTTCGTCTACCGTCAGGACGGGACGATTACCTGTTATCCCGAGAACGCGATTTTAAGCGGGGAAGATGTGGTTCCGGGGTTCACCCTAGCGCTAGAAATCTTGCTGTAAGATCGATCGCTTTTTTCGGGGTGAGATTCAAAATCGATCGAGTATCTAGACCGCGCCTAATTGCCGTAGGAATTGCAGGGCTTTTTCGCGTGCTGGCGCGTTCCCTTGCTGGCGGAACAGTTCGGCGGCTTGTCGGAAATCCTCGATCGCTTTTTCCTTGTCTAGCCGATAGACGTAAGGAAACCCAACAATAGACCCAAGGAAACTACCGTAGGTTGGGTTGAGGCACGAAACCCAACAATAGACCCAAGGAAACCCAACAATAGACCCAAGGAAACCCAAAAAAAAGATTCAGACGGATTTAGGTGTTGGCTGTTGGGTTTCGCTCCGATGACCCAACCTAGGAAAGGATGCGATCGCTTTTCGTTCTCTAAAACAGTGATCGCACCAAGATGACAAGCACTGTAGCATAACCCACCGAATATTATAAAATTGATGGTGCGTTACATTTCATGCTTGGCGAAATCCGGCAAAATAAGCTTTAACCTCATGCCAGAAATTTTCAGACTGGAAGGCTATGTTTTCTTTTTCTATGCCAGAAGGCAATGAACCCATGCACGTTCACGTTCGACGGGGCGGCGGATATGCTAAATTTTGGCTAGAGCCGCTAGAATTGGATTATGCTAAAGGTCTAAAAACCAAAGAAATTGTTCGGGCTGAAGTTATCATTACAGAAAATATAGAAATAATACGGAGGAAATGGCACGATGTATTTGGTACATGAAAGCATAGTAAAAGCTCAAAAAGTTTGGGTTGAAGATAAATGGATTTGTATTCGTTTAGAAGACGATAGAGAAATTCGTTTTCCTGCTTATAAAAATAAACGCTTATCAAAAGCAACCTTTGAACAATTAGCAGAGGTTGAGTTAATTTGTGATGGCACGGGATTACATTGGGAAACCTTAGATGAGGATTTGTCCATCATTGGCATTTTAGAAGGAAGATTGGGTGCTTAAATGTTAAATGCTTAAAAAAAATCGGCTCTACCGAACCTAGTAATCATAGCAATTACCGTCGGTTGGGTTGACGTAAAAAAACCCAACAAAAAGATTCAGACGGACTTAGGTGTTGGGTGTTGGGTTTCGCTTTCCCTGAGAATTGAGAGATTTTCTTTAACCTAAGTAGCTGGTTATAATTAAATTAAAAATGGATTTTAGGTTCGATCCCCCCTGCCCCCCTTGATAAGGGGGGTGCCGATAGGCGGGGGGATCCCCCCTGCCCCCCTTGATAAGGGGGGTGTCTGACAACTTTTAACGCCTACCTACTTATTTATTCGCTCAACCCAAGCTACGAAATTAGACTTTGATTAAGTATTGACTGATTCTAGATGCCTTAAAATCTGTTTTCTTAAATCATCCAAATAATTTTCTACCACCTCCCAAACTGTATTAAGGTCAATTCCCCCTAAATAATCATGTACTAAAATATTCCTAAAACCAGAAATATTACGCCAGTCAACATTGGGAATATTTGCCTTTAATTCCTCCGAAAGCCTTTGAGTTGATTCTGCCAAAGTTTGTAAGCGTCTAATGATAGCATCGCTGATCATTGAATTAGCAAAAAACTCCTGTTTTCCTCCTTGGGAATAGTCCTTAATTTTATCAATACAGTCTAAAATATATTCAAGATAAACTCGATCTTCATTCATAACTTAATTGCCTCCTTTAAGATTCGCTGTTTAATTAGATGATGAAGGCTTTTTTCAGTTACTACATCCACTTTACACCCTAAGAGAGCCTCTAAATCAACTAATAATCCACCGGGAAACCAAGGGGATGTTTTAGCTAAATCATAATCAATTAAAAAATCAATATCACTATTTTCGGTTTCCTCTCCTCTAGCAACGGAACCAAATACACGCACATTAAAAGCACCATGTTTGGTGGCAATTTGTAGGATATCCTCTCGTTTGTCTTGTATGAGTTGTTTTAAGGTCATAAAATAACATCCCTCCCGAAGGTTTTTAATGAACAATTAACAGACTAGACTAGAAAAAACTAAATACTGATAACTCACCCCCCCACTTATTGCCCTAATTGCTGCAAAAATTGCATCACCTTTTCATCAGTTGCCATAATATTCTGTTGGTAGAATATTATAGCTGCTTGTTGTAGGTCAATTTTTGCTTTTTCGGTTTGTTTTAATTGGGCATATAAAAGACCACGACTACGGACCTTATGAACGATGGCTAAATAAGTAATCATTGATTTCTCATTTCAGGTTCGCATTAGATTATATTCTTCGCAGATTGATGAAGTTAGAGATTCCACTAAGATTAATTTTTCCTCAATTGACAGGTTTTTTCCTTGTTTAATTAATGTTTGTAAAGGCATTTTTTTTTAAATCAAATTCAGGCACAAGTAGAGCCAATTCTTGTGTTTGTTGATTTTGTAAGTCGGTAATTAATTCTTGTAAAAATAAAGAATCATTACTTAAGTCCGAAATTTCATCTTCATAGTTTTCGAGAGCTTCTATTTGTTGAATACGGTCACTATAATTTTTGAGAAGGGATTCGAGAGCTTCGATAATAAATTGGATGTCTTTAAATGATAGAGTTTTCATAGTTTACCTCAACTTACACGATAAAAAAATTCACCAATTACCCTTAAGGCTTGTTGATAGGTTTCTATTGACATGGGAAATAAGGGTTTCCATAACCAGTGATTACCTCGATCATTAATTAATTCTAGCTCACTGGGAATAGAAATTCCCCGATCTAGTTTCCACCAGTTGTTTCCTATTCCCTGAACGGAAAAGGTCGAAATTCCCCCCGGTGTTTATCCATCAACAAGGGTTTCTTTTACCCATATTTGCCCATTATTTTCATAGATAGCAATATCTTTGTTAGGACGAACATGATCCATTCTGGGAGATGTAGCATTACCTCTACGGTATAAATCAACGGGTGTTTTTATCATTTGTCACCTCCCTAATTCGCGTAAAAGTTGCATCACCTTTTCATAAGTTGCCATATTATCCTGCTGGTAGAATATTATAGCTGCTTGTTCTAGGTCAATTTTTGCTTTTTCGGTTTGTCGTAATATGGCATATAAAAGACCAAGACTACGGATTATAGTAATCATAGCAATTATCGTCGATTGGGTTGACCCAAGGAAACCCAACAAAAAGATTCAGACAGATTTAGATTTTGGGTGTTGGGTTTCGCTTTTCCTGAGAATTGAGAGGTTTTCTTTAACATATTTATTCCCTCAAACCAAGCTAGGGACTGCACCTAGTTTTTTACACACAATTCCTGATGGTTTAAAATAGCTTCTGATACCTCAATGAGCAGAAAAGCGATCGCATCTTGATGATCCGCGTCGGTTAAAATGGTTTCGAGGGTGCTAGGGGTGGGAATTTCGTCCCCATCTGCCAACATGAAGGAAATATGACCTTTTAAGGCTTCAGTTGCCATTTTTTTCGCTTCTTCGATGGTTTCTCCTGCGCTAATACAACCCGGAAAGTCATAAAATTGTACCCCATAATCACTATGGTTATCTTTATGAACGGTGGCTAAATAAGTAATCATTGATTTCTCCTTTATCGTAATTTAATACCGGCTTGTTTTTCGATACTGATTAGGGTTTTAAGGGGAATATCCTTTTTAGGGTGAGGAACAGTCACTTTCCCTTTTTTATGGGGATGTTTAAAATGATGATGACTTCCTGTTGTACCTACTTGATACCATCCCTCATCCTTCAGTTTTTTGATAATTTCTCGACTTTCCATAATTGATGATTTCTATTTCACCCCCCTAATTGTTGTAAAAATTGCATCACCTTTTCATAAGTTGCCATATTATTCTGTTGGCGGAATAATATGGCTGCTTGTTGTAGATCAATTTTTGCTTTTTCGGGTTGTCCTAATATGGCATATAAACCACCACGACTACGGATTATAGTAATCATAGCAATTATCGTCGATTGGGTTGACCCAAGGAAACCCAACAAAAAGATTCAGACGGATTTAGGTGTTGGTTGTTGGGTTTCTACCGTAGGTTGGGTTGAGGCACGAAACCCAACAATACACCCAAGGAAACCCAACAAAAAGATTCAGACGGATTTAGGTGTTGGGTGTTGGGTTTCGCTTTCCCTGAGAATTGAGAGGTTTTCCTTAACATATTTATTCGCTCAACCCAACCTACGAAACTACTGATTAACATAATTTTTTAGTTCAGGATGTGCTAATAATTTTTGAACATCAGCAAAAATTTTGTTTGTCCGTAAAATCTTTTTGAGGAAATCAATATTGGCAAGTTGAGAATTAATACTTAAAGCACTTTCAGCGAGTTTTAATGCTTTATCTTTTTCGCCTTGATGATAAAAAGCAACGGCTAAAGCTAATTGAATTTCGGCTGATTGATTGTTAATTATTAGTGCTTTTTCCCATTGTTTAATTGCTTCACTTATTGACCCTTGTTCATACTTAACTAAGCCGATGCCCATCATAGCAAACCAAGCATTTTTGTTAATTTTAATAGCTTTGTTGTAATCAGAGAGGGCTAATTCGTATTTTTGTTGGAGATAGTAAAGATTCCCCCGATTGTAGTAAGCCTCAACTAAATTAGGATTAATTTCAAGAGCTTGGTTGAAGTCAGCTAATGCTAATTCGTCTTTTTGTTGGTAATAGTAAATACCCCCCCGATTGTTGTAAGCCATAGCTAACTTAGAATCAAGTTCAATAGCTTTGTTGAAGTCAGCTAAAGCTAATTCGTATTTTTGTTGGTTATAGTAAATGCCCCCCCGATTGCTGTAAGCCTCAGCTAACTTAGAATCAAGTTCAATAGCTTTGTTGAAGTCAGCTAAAGCTAATTCGTATTTTTTTTGGTAATAGTAAAAACGTCCACGATTGCTGTAAGCCCCAGCTAACTTAGAATCAAGTTCAATAGCTTTGTTGAAGTCAGCTAATGCTAATTCGTATTTTTGTTGGTCATTGTAAATATTCCCCCGATTGCCGTAAGCTATAGCTAACTTAGAATCAAGTTCAATAGCTTTGTTGAAGTCAGCTAAAGCTAATTCGTATTTTTGTTGGTAATAGTAAATACTCCCCCGATTGACGTAAGCACCAGCACGATTAGGATTAAGTTCAATAGCTTTGTTGTAGTCATCTAATGCTAATTTGTATTTTTTTTGGTAATAGTAAAGCTCCCCCCGACCAAAGTAAGCCATATCATAATTAGGATTAAGTTTCATAGCTTTGTTGAAGTCAGCTAAAGCTAATTCGTATTTCTGCAAGTCTTTGTAAAGAACCCCCCGATTGTTGTAAGCCAAAGCATCATTAGGATTAATTTCAATAGCTTTGTTCCAGTCAGAGAGGGCTAATTCGTATTTCTGCTGGTTATAGTAAAGACTCCCCCGATTGCCATACCAAGCAGCACGGGGAGCGAGATCAATTGCCTGATTAATCGCCGCTAATCCCTCATCATAGCGTTTTAATTGACTTAATACTACATATTTCTCGTTATAGTGATTGGGGTTATTGGGAAACAGAGAAATCGCCTGATTAATCACCGTTAAGGCTTGCTCATAATTTTCTAAATAGCGATAAACAACACTTTGCTTTTGTAAAATACTACTGTGAAAGTTCTTTAAATCTTCCCGTTTAGGTAAGGTATTAATCGCTTGTTGCAAAGCTTCTATAGCTGGTTGATATTTATCTAAAGCAAATAACGCTAATCCCTTCCCATACCAGGCTAAATAGACATTATCGGGGTCATTTTGCTTAATCGCCTCATCAAACGCCTTAATTGCTTCCTCAGACCTCCCTAACCGCCATAATTGTCCCCCCCTTTCTATCCAAATATCCGCCTTCGCATTGGTATTAGGAACAATAACACCAGTAATCGCTTGAATAATTTCTTGTTGTTGTTGCGGACTAACTTGGGGTTGAGCAGTGGTTAATAATTGCGGTTTTACCTTGAATCTTTCTTGCAATCCGATAAAAGTGCTAATGGGAATCCCTAAACTAAACCCTAACTGAATTTTCTCTACCCCTATTTTCTCTAACCCTGCTGTTTCCGAACTTCCATGAATCCCTATTACTCTCCCCTGGGAGTCTAAGACTGCACCGCCACTCATGCCCCCAAATGTGATGCTGGTATAAACTAATTCATAGCCTCCGGTTAAAGAAGCAACACTTTGTAATGTTCCCCCTTGTTGAGTGCTTAAAGGACTTTGGCGGGTTTGTAGTAATCCCTGTTCTTTATCGTGAATTCTACCGCCACTAAACAACCATTTCGAGGGATTTTGTCCAATTTTGGGGAAGCCTGCCGCAAAAACAAAATCACCGCTATTTGGGTTATAATTCGCTATTTCCGCAACGGGATAATTGTCCAGGCTTTCAAACTGAAAGACTGCTAAATCTACCCCTTCCTGCCGGATGATGGTGCTTTTCTCGATGTTTCGAGTTTTGCCGTCGCTGGTGACGACGGTGTAGGTGTAATCAGCACAGCTGTCGGTGCGTGCCATTTCTCCGCAAAGGACGTGATCGGCGGTTAGGACGGTGTAAATATT
>NZ_JAPZQJ010000230.1:0-5174 GCF_027530405.1 Microcystis sp. LE19-41.2A
AACTCGATTGTCTATCTTTTGGTATTAACCTGTTGATGCCTTAAGTCCTTCCCTATATGGATTTCAGCTACTTTTGAGCGTAGGCGCTCTCATCGAATTTTATTTTAAGTTAATTATTTGCATAACAATTCCCGAAGAGCCCAGAATCTTTCCCTATATTACTCTCAAATAGAGCGATCGCAAGAAACTTTCCATATAACACGACCATAAGTCTGTTATGCCGATTAGCACATTTTTTTATGAACCCTCCACCACTACCAGAGCAGCGATCATACTAATGTAAGAAGTAGATGATCTATCCCCAATTAAGTGCTAATCTGGCAGAGGATATTAGATTACCTAGACTTATCAACTTCAATGAATGAGTAAGGTGCGTTCCCCAAAATCGATCGGTGGAGTGGTAGGACTGACCTTAGGGAACGCACCCTACGGCGATAACGATCGCAACAGCAATGCGATCGCTATGAACCTGAGCTAAAACAAGCTACATCACGCGTAGTTTTGCAATCACTGGACGATGATCAGATACACCTGAAGGCAGTGTGATGACCTGATCAACCTTGACATTTTGGCTGACGAAAATGTGGTCAATGGGAATTTTTAGAGCTTGTTTCCAATGATCGAGATGGGATAGCGATCGCGCTTCGTCAGTATAAAACCAGGTTGGATTTAGTCCATGCCCTAGATTGACACTGCGTAATCCTGAGTTAATGATAAAGTTGCGAAAATAAATCGACCAGGAGGTGAGGTTAAAGTCACCCATTATTACGGTAGTGATTGACTGCTGTGCTGCATAGGCTGCCAAGGCCACCATCGCCTGGTTACGATTGATAAAGTTAGGCATGGATATAGGGGCAAGGGGATGGGCAACAACAACCCGAATGGGGTGTCCTGTCACATTAACGCTTGCGAATAGGCTATGGTGGCGGGTTCCCAAGTTGTCAGTCGTCGCCTCTGTAATGGGATAGCGGCTAAATAAACTCAGTCCGCCTCCCGTTGCGCGGTAATAGTAAGGATAAAGATCCTGCACATTGTCTAGTAGCTCTGCTGCCTGCTCCTTGAACGGTTCAACTAACCCGAATACATCTACGGGATTTGCCCGAACCAGGTCAGTCACGGCACTGGTCTCCCATAGTTGGTAGTTGACGTTGTAGGTCATTACAGTCAATGGGAAACCACCAGTTCTAGCATCTCGCAACCTCGGAACATACCAGGTACCAATTGTGCTGGCATAAAACCCCAGTCCGACAGCTAACGTGATCATCAATTTCCAGCGCGAAGGGCGGAACCTGGGTAAAAACAGAGCCAACAGCAAGATCAAAGTCAAGCCCGCAAACCAAAGATAGCCTGTCCCCAAAATCTCAAAAAACCATAGCTTATACCATACTCCAGGGGTGAAGCTGATTAGCAACAGGCTAAGTGCCATCGACCACAGCAAAATACTGGTCAGCATAACATCTATTGAAAATCCAATGGCTTTGTCACTGGGGACTAACTAGATATTATACGGAAACTTTCCACACATCACCCCCAATACACATTTTAAAAAAAATCTTTCTGTATATTACTCTCAAATAGAGCGATCGCAAGAAACTTTCCCAATAACACGACAATAAGTCACCCCTTGTGCAACTATATTTTTAGTCTTGATTTACAAGGCTTTCAGAAATTATACCATTTTTCATAAGTAGGGTTTGCGGCAAAAAGTTTTTCGTGGGGGCAAGGGGGGGGGTAAGATACCTGCCAAGAATAAAGAAAAATGGTATTAGCAGAGATAAAGTATCCTCTGGAACCCTGATTCTGTCGTTTTTAGTTGCAGATCGCGTTAAGTCTGTTATGCCGATTGGGGCATTCTTTTATGAACCCTCCACCACTACCAGAGCAGCGTACTGCTACGCCGTGCCTTCGGCATCGCATTAATGCAACAAGTAGATGATCTATCCCCAATTAGCTGCTAATCTGACAGAGGATATTAGATTATCTGGACTTACAGCCTCAATGAATGAGCAAGGTGCGTTCCCAACAATCTATCGGTGCAGTAGTAGGACTGACCTTAGGGAACGCACCCTAGGGCCATGGCGAGCGCACTGAAACAATCCACTACGAGAGCAGCAACTATTGTAGGTTGGGTTGACGCTAGGAAACCCAACCAAGAGTAACCTTTGGGGTGGTTGGGTTTCGCTTAAACAAGCGACTTGAGGTATTTTCGACCCGCTATTGTTGCGCTCAACCCAACCTAGGAGGCGATGCGATCGCACTATATTACTCTCAAATAGAGCGATCGCAAGAAAATTTCCCAATAACACGACAATAAGTCTGTTATGCCGATTAGCACATTTTTTTATGAACCCTCCACAACTACCAGAGCAGCGATCATACTAATGTAAGAAATAGATGATCTATCCCCAATTAAGTGCTAATCTGGCAGAGGATATTAGATCACCTAGACTTATCAACTTCAATGAATGAGCAAGGTGCGTTCCCCAAAATCGATCGGTGGAGTGGTAGGACTTACATTAGGGAACACACCCTACGGCTAATCAATTAAATCTCTTGCCAGATAGGGATTTAGTCGATTTATGCCACCCTATCGAACCACAACAAGTAACGAAGAGCCACAATAATTAGTCAGGGCGAAGTCGAATCCCACTAGGACTTATCAACTCTCCACCTCGACCTTCTTGATAGATAATCTGGCCTGATAAATTCTCAGGACTAACTATAATCACACGAACTCTTGAGCCATCGCTTTCCCAGTAACCAGAAGCACTCGATGTTCTCGTTCTAGGTGTCGTGTATCCACTGTTTATAAATGAAGAACAGGTCTGTTTAAAATCGCCTCCATCATAGAAAAAATATCTACACCTTTGATTAATACCCGTTCCCGAATCACTACGTTCTGAGGAGAAAGTTGTAACGCCTCTCTGAGAAATCAATTGTGCTTGTACTTGCTGAGAGTTTGGGATATCTAATATCTGAATAACTGAGAAGATACTGAGTATTAAAGTGAGAATTCTAGGTTTTGTCATTTTGGACACCTTAAATCGCAATTTGATCTAGATGGTCTAACTAGACATTAGACCAAAACTTTCCCCATATCAGACCAAATACAGATTTTTTTAAAAATCTTTCTGTATATTACTCTCAAATAGAGCGATCGCAAAAAAGTTTCCCCATAACACGACAATAAGCCTTTTATGGGGAAATTCAACTAAAACCCTAAAACCCAATACCCAACCGCCAAAACCTAAAGCTCAACAGTTAAACCCTAACAGCTAACGCACCGATTGAGCGCTCAATCATTATCATAGAGACAGTAACAAATATTTATGAAACTTCATGCTTATTAATCGCCTTGGCATCGATCGCGGGAAAAAATTCCTTAAAGAGAGTATCTTGTTCGGAAATGACCCTAATCCCGAATTAATTGGCATTTTAGGGGTTTATTTCGTGCAGGGCATTCTCGGACTCTCCCGATTAGCGGTTAGCTTCTTTTTAAAAGACGATTTGGCCTTGAGTCCCTCCCAGATGGGGGCATTAATCGGAGTGGCGGCGATTCCTTGGGTGATTAAACCAGCTTTTGGCTTTCTTTCGGATGGTTTGCCTATTTTCGGCTATCGTCGTCGGCCCTACCTCATTTTATCGGGAATTCTTGGGGTTTTAGCTTGGTTGGCCCTAGCCACTGTGGTGGAGAATGCTTGGCAAGCGACGGCGGCGATCCTGCTTGGTTCCCTTTCTGTCACCATTAGTGATGTCATCGTCGATTCTTTGGTAGTAGAAAGAGCGCGCAGAGAGTCCTTCACTCAATCCGGTTCTCTACAGTCCTTAACTTGGGGAATATCGGCGTTAGGCGGCTTAATTACGGCTTATCTCGGTGGTTGGTTACTGGCACACCTCGGCACTCGTCCTGTCTTCGCTCTCACGGCTATTTTTCCCCTGATTGCCTCAGCCATGGCGTTTTTAATTACAGAGGAAAAAGTCAAGAATAACAATGATGCACAATCAACGCCGAAAGTCAAGGAGCAAATCGGGCAACTATGGTCAGCCATTAGACAAAAATCAATTTTATTACCCACTGCCTTTATTTTTCTCTGGCAGGCTACCCCTAGCGCCGATTCTGCCTTTTTTTACTTCACCACCAACGAGTTAGGATTTGAACCGGAATTTTTAGGACGAGTGCGCTTAGTCACCAGTTTAGCCTCGATCCTGGGCATCTGGGTATATCAACGGTTTTTAAAAGCGATTTCCTTTCGTTTAATTTTGGGTTGGAGTACGGTGATTTCCGCGCTTTTAGGGATGACTACCCTACTCTTAGTTACCCATACTAATCGAGCGCTCGGTATTGACGATCATTGGTTTAGTTTGGGGGATAGTCTCATCCTCACCGTCATGGGACAAATTGCCTTTTTACCGGTCTTAATTTTATCGGCCCGTCTTTGTCCCGTGGGCATTGAAGCATCTCTATTCGCTTTATTAATGTCCATCTGGAATATGTCAGGATTAGTTTCCCAAGAAATCGGTGCTTTATTAACCCATTGGTTGGGAGTCACCGAAACTAATTTTGATAACCTTTGGTTATTGGTAGTGATTACTAATCTCTCCACTCTCCTACCTTTACCCCTAATTAAATGGCTACCTTCTACGGATCCCCAATCTCAGGAAGTCAAGAAAACTTTTCCCCCCGCAGAAGTCTTTGAACATCATGTTACTGGTTCTTTAGCCGAACCGGGTTTTATTCCTGAACTTGTCCCCGAATTAATCGAGACAAGAGATTGACACTCCCATTGATTATTCCAGAAAACGGGTTTCTTTGAGAAACCCGTTTTCTATGGCAAATTCTCAATGCCATCTTCATCTTGCTTAATTGAGAACAGTTTTTAACTTTTCCAAGACAGAATTGTTTAACGTAATTTTTCCCATTCTTCTAATATTTGCTGGCTGTAAAATTTTATCCAGCAAGCTTTTGCTGATATCTCCTTAGTGTGGATTAGGAATCCAGATTTTGGTAATGATTCGGTAGTAGTGGCGTAGCCCTCTTGCTTACCTGGTATGAATTGTGTAAAATATTTATTAATAAAAATAATTGGAACCCGCTCAGTCTTTAAACCTCTAGCTTGCTCATGACTTTTCTGATAAATATCTTTTTCTGGCTCCTGTCTGGCTTACTCAAATAT
>NZ_JAPZQJ010000379.1:0-8461 GCF_027530405.1 Microcystis sp. LE19-41.2A
TAATTCTTGGGCTGCCCATTTCTCCATTTTTTTGCTTACCTCCACCTTAATTCCTTCTTTCAAAACTATACCTATCAATCGTTTCCCCTTTTTTTAAGTTTCTTCTCTTTTTGTTAAGAAAGATCCGACTAATGGATAGCCCCCTTGATAAGGGGGGTGCCGATAGGCGGGGGGATCTGACACTGATAATAAACAGGAAAATTTGATCAGACTATCACCCCCCAGAAAGAGGCAGCACTCAAGATGATATCTAGAAGAAATTTTAGCCAAAGCCAGCAAGTAGAAATCGGTAAAACGAGAATTATTCAGGGAGCAACTGGCTTTTTAATGCTAATGAGTCTGCTTTCTCTCCTCTTAGCGCCACCTAGTTTAGCATCTCCTGAGCCACCTAATTCGGTTATCGCCGCCACCCGTCAAGATTTGAGTCGGAAAACCAAGATATCGGTTAATCGCTTGCAAATTCAAGCAGCACAACCACAAACCTGGCCCGATGGTTGTTTAGGATTAGCTAAACCGGGAGAATTCTGTACTCAAGCACTGGTGCAAGGATGGCGAATTATTCTGACTGATAACCAAAAAACTTGGGTTTATCGCACCAATAGCAGCGGCGCTAATCTTCGCTTAGAAAAGTAAATTTCTTTGGCTCTTTTCCGGCTGCTTTTTCGGCATCCTCAAAGCAGCGCTGTCCTGTCCGTTGGGGGATGAAAATCGGCTTAGAATGGCTCTAGGGTTTGTTTAAAGAATCTAGTCGTCTCTGGCAACGCTATTTAATTAATAATCCCAGTTTTTTGCTTTTTTTTGCCCTACAACTCCTGCGAGACTGGGAAAAGTACACAGTAATCCAGTCAACAGTCCTCAACTATCGTTAAGATGGATGGGAGAAGGTAAAGTTTTATATGTCCCCTTCAACTGCGTTTAGGAGTTCCTGCTAAAGATGACACAAGCTACTCAGATTCAAGGAAAAGGAATTTTACTCAGTGAGGCTGCCCTCAAACACCTTACCATGCTCAAAGAGCAACAGGGCAAGGATTTATGTTTGCGCGTGGGTGTGCGTCAGGGGGGTTGTTCGGGAATGTCCTATATGATGGATTTTGAGCATCCTAGCAATATTGGCCCCCAAGATGAGGTTTTCGATTACGATGGCTTCAAAATTGTCTCTGATAAAAAAAGTCTGCTCTATCTCTACGGTCTCATGTTAGATTACAGCAACGCGATGATCGGCGGTGGGTTCCAATTCACTAATCCCAACGCCAGTCAAACCTGTGGCTGTGGTAAGTCTTTTGGCGTTTAATTATTTCTCTGGGGTGATACCTTTCACCCCCGCCTCCCAGAGGCAATTTTTTTTTGGCCAAAACCCTTGACAAAATCGGAGACTTGACATATACTTTTTGTATAATGGGAATCCGTGCCTGCCTGCGAACCCTTCATTTTTAGGCTAGATACCCTCAATGCTAGGATAATTGCCCATGTCAGGACAAGCAAGCAATAAACCGCTTTTTTCTCAACACTATCTTGAGCATCGGCTGCCGGATTCTGGGGAATGGCAAGAGGATGTATCTGGGGCATTTTCCCGCTTAGAGAGTCTTTATCAACAAAAAAAGGCGATTTTGCCGACTCTTAACGAAGCGCAAACGGAAGCAGAATTAATACAACCGATTCTAGAAATTCTCGGTTTTAGTTATATACCGCAAGTAAGCAGTAGGGGAAAAGGAAGGTCAGAAAGGCCAGATTACGCCCTATTTGCCACAGAAAATGACCGTTATCAAGCCTATGCTCTCCAGAATAATGAAAGAGCCTTTTATCGTCAAGTTTTAGCGATCGCTGAGGCCAAATACTGGCAACGTTCTCTTAGTGACGTTTCTAAGAATGATCAGCGAGATATCTGGAAAAATAGTAATCCTTCCTTTCAGATCACCAATTATCTCACGGGGACGGGAGTAGATTGGGGTATTCTCACCAATGGTCGAGAATGGCGCTTATATTATCGTCAAGCGTCCTCCACAGCCACGGAATTTTATCTAGTGGACTTGATGGAACTATTAGAAGGGGGAGAGCGGCAAAAATTTCCGTATTTCTGGTTATTTTTCCGTCAAGAGGCTTTTATTAAGGATATTCACGGTCAGAATTTCCTTGAACGCGTCCGGGAGGGGAGTACCACCTATGCCACCAGAGTGGGTAACGAGTTAAAAGAGTTAGTCTTCGATCGCATTTTTCCCGATATTTCTCAAGGTTTTGTATCATTAAATACAGACATACAGCCAGATTTATTGTATGAAGCGAGTTTATCCCTGCTGTATAAATTATTATTTCTTCTCTACGCAGAAGCGCGGGACTTGCTGCCGGTGAGGGGAGACTATCGCGATTACAGCTTATTGCAAAAGACGCGAGAAATTGCCGTTAAAATCGATCGTCAGCAGGTCTTTAGTGGCACCTCGACGGGAATATACGATGCTCTCCTCAGTTTATTTCGCATTGTCGATCGAGGGGATGCTAATTTAGCCGTACCTCGTTACAACGGGGGTTTATTTGACATGGAAGAAGGCCGGGTGAATTGTTTTCTCGGTCAATACAAGTTATCCGATGCGGTTTTAGCGCCCATCTTAGACAAGTTAGCACGTTTTGAGGGACAGCCGATCGACTATAGTTTTTTAGGTGTGCGACAGTTAGGATCAATTTACGAAGGATTACTGGAATATCGCATCGTGATTGAGGGGGAATCGGTGCATCTGGAAAATGATCGGGGAGAAAGAAAAGCCACCGGTTCCTATTACACTCCCGATTATATTGTTCAATATATTGTCAGTCATACCCTCAAACCAATTTTAGAGCAAAGAGCGCGACAGTTCGGGGATGTGATGACAGAAATCGCCACCCGAAGACAAGAAAGCAGCGATAGACGTTTAGGAAATCTCAGTCAGCAGGGATTAGAAAAAGAGCTACAACGCTTAGAAAAAAAAGCGATCGCTACCTTACTTGATCTTAAACTCTGTGACCCCGCCATGGGAAGCGGACATTTTTTAGTGGAAGCAGTGGACTATCTCACCGATGAGTTAATCCAGATTCTCAATCTTTATCCCGAAGATAATCCCGTTTTAACCATGTTGGAAACCACCCGACAAAATATTATCGACAATCTCCGACAACAGGGAATTATTCTCGATTCTCCCACCCTTGAACCCACGCAATTATTACAGAGAGTGGTGATGAAGCGCTGTATTTATGGGGTGGATATCAATCCGATGGCTGTAGAATTGGCCAAAGTTAGTCTCTGGTTACATTCTTTCACAGTGGGCGCACCTTTGAGTTTTTTGGATCATCATTTACGTTGTGGTAATTCTCTGATCGGAACTACCGCCAAGGACGCAGAAGCCGCTATGATCGAGGAGGAAAGTGGTCAATTAACTCTTTTAACTGGCCCTTTTGTTGGGTTACTTCGGGCCGCGGAAATTATGCGGGGAATTAGTACCCTCAGCGATGCGACTTTTGCTGAAGTGGAAGCAAGCGAACAGTTATTCCGTGATTTTGATAGTCAAGCTAAACCCTACAAGCGTTTATTAGATGTTTTCCTTTCTCGCTTTTTTGGGGTTAAAACTGCTATCGAGTTTTTGCAGCGCTACGGTGGTAATATATCGGCAATTAATTGGGATAAGATACCCCGATCAGATCAAGGAATTTTAGACCAAGCAGCTAGTTTATATAAAAGTAAGCGCTTTTTTCATTGGGATCTGGAATTTCCTGAAGTTTTTATCGATCTTGATTCCGCTTCTTGGAAGGATAACCCCGGTTTTGATGCAGTAATCGGTAATCCTCCTTGGGGTTGTACTCTTAGTAAAGAAGAAAAGAAATTCTTGCAAAATTATTTTAAAATTAATAGCTTAAATAACCTTGATTCCTATGCACTATTTACTCAAGCATCAATGATTAGAACTAATCAAAATGGTAGATGTGGTCATATTATCCCTGATACTTTACTTCGCAAAGAAGATTTAAGAGAATTGCGAAAACATTTAATTTTTGAAAGTACAATTGAAGAATTAATTGAAACTGGACCAGTATTTAAAGAGGTCAGAGATACATGGTGTTTAATTTTAATAGTCACACATCAACAACCATCTAAATATCACCGTATTCAACATAAAAAAATTAGTAGATTTATCGTCTCGGTGGAAGAAAGATTAGAAAAATTTGGTCTTCAAGAATGGTCGCAGAATACCAAATCGGCACAATTACAATGGGCAAGAAAACAGGATCATATTATCGGTTATAATGCCTCTAGATGTGAACAAAGTATTATTCAAAAAATAGAAAATAACTCAGAGACATTAAGAAATAGCTCTTTGAAATTTATAATCTCTAGAGGAGAAGAAGGAAGTAAACAAAAATTAACCCCTGATCCAAAGGGTAATTTCATGATAGTCATTCCAGAAGATATTAATCGGTATGAAATTAATGACGGGGTATTAATTAAATCTAGTGAATTAACCCCTATTAAGATGCAAAAATTTTATTCATGTCCCAAAATATGGTGTATTCGCATTCAAAAGCTACGCTGGAAACAGAGAATAGTTTGTAGTTTTGATCCTAGAGATAACTCTGCGGGTATGAAAACGCTTCAAATTATTATTTCATACTCTAACCAAAAAGATAACTTGCTTTTCGCATCTACCTTATTAAGCTCTAAATTACTTAATTTTTGGTGTGAAGACTATTTAGTTGATGACATGAATAAAAGCTATTTAGAAAAAATACCGATCCGAAAAATATCTTTTAACACCAATAGCGATCGCCGTCAACAGAGTTTAGAGAAACTTATCAAAAGTTATCAAGAAAAGCAAGAGATATTAAAAGAAATCGAGGAACATATTAGGAGAGAGGAAACCGATATAGTCCATGATATTCTCGCCTACTTAGCAGAACAAATGATCGAGATAAATCGGGAAAAACAAAAAGAAATCAAAAGCTTTTTGAGATATTTAGAGAGAATAATCGGCAGTGCGATCGATAATTTAACCAACAAATCAAAAATCCAAAACTATCTCGGTGACTACCAAAAAAGCGAACCTCATCTTAGCTGCGATCAACTGTGGGAGATACTGAAAAAGAACAAAAAGAAAATTACCGTTAACTTACTCGATCGTCAAATACAGGAAACCCTAGAAAAAGAATATCAAACCAGTCTAGATAAACTTTTGCCCCTAAAACAACAATTAAGCGCCACCGATGAATTGATCGATCTAATTGTTTATAAACTCTATGGATTAAGCGAGGAAGAAATTAAAATTATTGAAGGGAGAGAGTGAAAAAAGAATAGAAATCTTCAAAAACCTTTAATAAGGACTAGAAGGAAAGGGGTTAATTTTCGGTGATTGCTATCAGATTACAACATCTGCTCGAAAACTTGACAGACGCGGGGTTGAAAGCGCTGACGGTGTTTTATTTTTAAAAAAGGGCGCATAAATTCGAGATAGCGAGGGGATAAACCGGAAGTATCGATGACTCGAATCGATCGCAATCTGCCTAATTCTAATTCCTTTTGAACCATCAATTCGGAAATCCCGGCAGCTGCCGAACTATTCTCGATGATTGCCTTCACCATTTCTCCCATATTTAACAGCAAAGATTTCGTAGGGTGCGTTCCCCACTGCAACTCCGACTATGCAACTAATCGACGAGGGGGAACGCACCTTGCTGATTTAGTGATTTAGTGTGATCGCCACTCTTGTAGGTAGCTTGAAATCACAAAGGTTTTATCTTAATTTTCATCCCCTGGAAAGGGTAGGCTTGTTACCTGATCAATTTTCGGAATTCTGCGCCTGGATGTGAACCAGGCACTGGAAGAACCTTTGCTTCAACCCATCATTCAAAACGACAGCAGTTTGGCGATATTTGAATAGGCGTACTGACTCCGCACCGGATAGTGAACATTTACCGTAGCCGTGATGTTGACGTTGGACTGACGCTCGAATACCATCACGATGTCGGAGCCGCCGAAGAGGAAAGTCGAGATCATCTCGCCCTTCGACACCGTTTTTCCCACCACCTCCTGGCGCACCTTCTCGTTGATCAGTGCCACCTGCTCATCATAAGATCGCCCCTTCTTTTCCTGTTGGGTAAGACGGATAAGTTCCTGCGTCCCTGGTTTGACGAACACAACGGAGGATACTTGTGCCATTCCAATGGGCAGCACGGCGATCTTGCCGATAGCGGTTTCCAGGACAAAAAGCCCACGGCACTGCACAAACTGATAGTCTGTGGCATCCTGTGCATCCAGATAACGGTGCGGCATGGCCACGTTGGCCAAGGATGAGTTTTCATCGGCACGTCCCTCAGCATCGAGTAGGTCAAGTTGGACATCCAGGTAAACCTGTCCTGGGATAAATTTAGCCTCAATTATCCTGCCCGCTGCCGGGGCGTGCTGCCGGTGATAGTCGAAGACATTGAGAAAGCTGTGGACGAGAATGCCGCCCTCGAAATCCTGGGCATACTCGGAACCCTTTAACAGTTCTGGGATAGGCCATTCGACGTGCTTGACCACGATTGAGGACTCTGCGGGCATCGGCTCGCCCGCTGGAGTGGTGATAGTCCATTGGCCGACGAAAGTGGACTCGGCTGGGAAGACGATAATCCGAGGATCGTCTGGCTGGGCGACTGGGCGCTGTCGATCGATATCCTTGAAAGTCCTGGAAAACCACTCGTTGAATGTCTTGTAGTTCTCGATCCCGTTTTCGCCCCCATTGTAGTCCTGGTAGGTATATTCCGGCCCGAACTTATAGGTTACGAGATGGTTGGCCGATTCGGGTGTGTCGAGAAATTCGCCCCATTCGACCGCAAATTCCCGAAGCCAGAGGGATAGCGGTGTGAGAGCCTCGCCGGTAAAGGGAGCGATCGGGCTTTGCAGGGAGACGAGTTCGGGCTGGTTGAAGTAGTAATAGAACTGCGTCAGGTGCAGATAATCTGTGCGTTCATGGTAAATGTCGCCCTGCCATTCCCAGACCCGCAACCCGGGGATCCACGTTACCAGGGCATCGATGTAATAGTAAAATTGGTAGAGGTTGTGTATCCGATCGAGTTCGGGGATGCGCTGTTGACTTACCTTCAAGATCGCGCTCTGGAAGGCTCCCCCATAGGCGTAATCGTCGATGAGCTTTTTAAGTTTCTTTGTGATCGGCTGCTTCGGCTCATACACCGCGCTATCGGGGGGTAGCTCTTTAAGGAATTTCGGCCCCTGGGGGATTGACGATGAAACTCCCTGCTCGTTCAGGTGCTGGGCCTCCCGCGCCGACACCGCTTTCCATTTCAACCGGCCATAACTCTGGTTGTGATTTGTGTTCATGCCATTTTCCTCTTGTTGAATATCAAACTATCTATCTAAAATCTCCACAGACAGGGCCGACATTCCGCACATCTTCATATACCTGTATATATTTTTACATTCCCCAAGATGTTTTGACAAAAAACCTTCATTGTATAAACTACTATTAAGAACATTTTCAATAATTGACTTTTTCTGAGAAAAAATTTACAATTCTTCACCTTAATAAAAAATCCATCATTGTAGCTATAATCCTGATTGGCAAAGGTTTGTCAGCAATAGATTAGTAAAAATTATCAATTGAATGTTAAGAAGTGCAGAAAGTGGGTCTAGTTGCCTGAGATAATATTAGGTCGAGGTCTATACCTAATACTAAATCCGTTGAGTATAGGCTACATATCAGGATAGGCACTCATGCAAAAGGGAGAATAAATAATCAGTTTTTAATAACCAAATTTAGTAAGTAGGTAGGTGTTAAAAGTTGTCAGACACCCCCCTTATCAAGGGGGGACTAAGGGGGGATCGGCACCCCCCTTATCAAGGGGGGCAGGGGGGATCAGAGGCAAAATCTATCTTCAATTTAATTATAACTACTTACTTATAATCTCTCTTTTTTGCCAAAAATAATTTCCCCTACATATCTTTATTTTTGCTCTAGTTAATTTTCGGTGATTGCTATCAGATTACAACATCTGCTCGAAGACTTGACAGACGCGGGGTTGAAAGCGCTGACGGTGTTTTATTTTTAAAAAAGGGCGCATAAATTCGAGATAGCGAGGGGATAAACCGGAAGTATCGATGACTCGAATCGATCGCAATGTGCCTAATTCTAATTCCTTTTGAACCATCAATTCGGAAATACCGGCAGCTGCCAAACTATTCTCGATGATTGCTTTCACCATTTCCCCCGTATTTAACACCAAAGTCACCTTTAATGTCCGTAAATCGATGCCCCAATTCTGTAACGCTTCCTCGAATCTTTGTTGAGTTCCCGATCCCGATTCTCGCATTAAGTACCTAGGCAAAATTAATTACATACTCGCCTCCAAAATTGTCCAGCACTTTTTTAACGTAAGCGAGGAGGCTCTTTCGGTCTTTATAGGCGCTAAATTCAATCCATTCATATTTTAAAAATCTCCATAATATTTC
>NZ_JAPZQJ010000003.1:0-1186 GCF_027530405.1 Microcystis sp. LE19-41.2A
TGTACTTTCAACAAAAATCGAGGGGCTTTGATTAAATCTCCCCGTGAAGTAGCGACAAAACTTTCAATTCCCGCGTCAATTCCTAAACAGGTCTTCCCTACTGTCATATCGGGAACTAATTCCGTAGATTGGAAAGAAACCAAAACGTAAAATCCCGACGCTTTTTGGATAATTCGAGCTTGTTTAGGCTCAAACCCAGACGGGTACTCCCTAGATTTCCTAATCCGAATTTTTCCCAATTGTGGAAAATTTAAGTATTCGTCACCTAGAAAATTTTTCGAGAGCGCGGGGAAAACAAAACTTCGCATCTTTTTCTTAAATCTAGGAAAGCCGAAGCCTTTCGATTTCATGTGGTCAAACGCTTTATCTACAGTTTTTAAAACTTGCTGTAAGACTTGAGCGTTAACCGTCTTTAATATCGGGTAAACTTTTTTAGCTTCCGTTAGATTTTTAGCTTGAACGAAGTAATTTGGATAGGGTTGATCCGCAGGAATTATGTACTCAGAAACTAGCGAACAGCGATCCGCAAGACACTTTCGAGAGTTTAACCAATCTTTCCGTTCCGAGAGCGCGTAATTATAAACGCTCTTACAAACATCAAGAATGTGGACAATCTCTCGTTCCTGTTTCTTGTTTACCTTTAGTTTGTACTGGTAGGTAAGCGTTATCACTGTCGTTAGTTTCGTGATGTGATGTATATAGCGTTTCCCAATCTCATGAGGTACACCAAAATCTTAACTCCTGACTCCTGACTCCTCAAAACCTAAGACTCTGTACCTCACAACTATGGGAATTGCTATAGTTAAATTGTAACACTTACTGCCTAGTATATCAACTAATTACAATCATGGACCAAACTAATCGCTAACCTTAAAACAGTTAGTAGTCGCTTAATTAGACAAGAATTTCCGGATTTGGCGGCAAAGTATTTCGACAACAAACCCTATTTTTGGGCGGGAGCTTATTTCGTGGCTAGTTGTGGCGACGTTACTGTCGAACAACTAAAAAAATACGTCGAGAACCAAAACTCCCCAAAAGTGGAAAGGCTACTGCGTTAGTTTCATTCTGGTCGCGATTCATCTCCCGTTAACCGCTACGCGGTTTAACGGGAGTCCTCTCGTTCCATTGAGATAGGCAGTTTAAATGCAGTAAAGCTGATATTTTCTAGCAAATCTCTTGATTGTCA
>NZ_JAPZQJ010000067.1:0-1080 GCF_027530405.1 Microcystis sp. LE19-41.2A
TGAGGGGGTCAATTACCTAATTTTCAGGGAAAAAGTCCAGGGATTTTTCCCCCGATCACTCCCAGATCCATTACTTTTTGATGGCCAAAAGGTCTAAAAGTTTTACCCAACAAGGTTTTTAGATTTATTCAGCAAACCCTATACTATTTCTTGATTTCGCGGGCCATTTTCAGGAAAGGATTGATATTGTCATCGTTAGCGCGACGAACGTTATCATTAGCAGCGTTAGCCTTACTATTAGCCTCGGAAGTAGCCGATTTTGCCACAATACCGTTATCGGTGACTTTGCTGACTTCCATAGAAGAAATCTGTTTAATCGATTCGCCACCCTTTTTATTCGAGGCAGTTTTCGGGAAAGTACGTCGGATCGTGATCGGTGTCCGCATAAAGTCGATATTACCGAGAGTTTTAGCGTCATCGGGTTCCAAGTAAAAAGCCTCTTTCGGTTCCGGTGCGCTCATATCCATCGGTTCATCGACGTATTTCGTCTTATTGCCAAACAGGCCAAAGAATCCAGCCATTTTCTCGCTCTCCTAAATAAATATATTTACCATAAATTGCTGCTGATTGTTAAATCATATCAATATTTATGACAAAAAGCCAGGTAGGGTGTGCTGAATAAGTCTGTTGGTGGGGTTAGTAGCTGGTCATCAGTAGCCGGTCGTCAGTATTCAGGAGTCAGTATTCAGGAGTCAGTATTCAGGAGTCAGTATTCAGGAGTCAGTATTCAGGAGTCAGTATTCAGGAGTCAGTATTCAGGAGTCAGTATTCAGGAGATTATTTCTATTTATTCTTCCGACACCCCACACCCCATCACCCCATCACCCCATCACCCCACACCCCACACCCCACACCCTACACCCCACACCCTACACCCTACACCCTACACCCCACACCCCATCACCCCATCACCCCATCACCCCACACCCCACACCCCACACCCCACACCCCACACCCTACACCCTACACCCCACACCCCATCACCCCATCACCCCATCACCCCATCACCCCATCACCCTACACCCTACACCCTACACCCCACACCCCACACCCCAATCAACGCTGTTCTAACCTACGACT
>NZ_JAPZQJ010000414.1:0-4752 GCF_027530405.1 Microcystis sp. LE19-41.2A
AATCCTTATCTGGCAAGAGATTTAATTGATTAGTTCGCTCTAGATCGCAAACAATTGACAAAAATCGCGGTAATGTCTGTCTCTATAAGGGTTTCATTCCTTATAACCCCCATCCATTGCATAACACAAACCGAAGAGCCGCATATACTTTTCTGTTCGGTTATCCCGAGAGAATTAAGGATAAACTGAAGTCTGATGCACAATTTTGAGATTTATTATCGGTTTCTTGCATAGAAGAGAGGACAAAAGCGAGAAAGTCTGACATTCTTGGGATAGGTAGCACGAAAATCGAGGCCATTTCTCACGATGCAAGCTCTGCTAGAAAAAGCTCAGATAGCGTTGAATAAAAAAGACTGGGAGACAGTAAACGCCAGCATACAGCGACTTTTAAACCAAAAAGATGCGATTGAACCGATTATTAACGATGAAATCCTCGATTTAGCCCTAGAAGCTTTACAAAAATGCGATTTTCAACAGCGATGGGAGATAGCTAAACTATTTCCCCAAATCGGCAAACCAGCGATCGCTCCTTTAATTGCCCTGTTAGAATCCGAGGAACAAGATGGGGAAATGCGCTGGTTTCTGGCGAGAATTCTCAGTCAATTTGACGATCGAGCCTGTATTCTCGCTCTCAGTCAATTATTGCAAAGATCGGAGGAGGAGGAACTCAGCCAAATGGCTGCGGCTGCTTTAGCTAATATCGGCAGTTCTGCCATCTCTAGTTTAGGACAATTACTGTCCGACTCGAACACGCGTTTTTTAGCCGTACAAGCTTTATCACAAATTCGCCGGCCAGAAATTGTCGAACCGCTTTTAACCGTAGTTAAGGATCAATCTAGCGCCATTCGGTCCATGGCGATCGAAGCTTTAAGCAGTTTTCACCATCCCCAGATTACTGCGATTATCCTCGATGCTTTACGGGATCCGGCCATCGAGGTGCGACGGGAAGCAATTAAAGCTAGTAGTTACCTAGCGCCAAGTTATCCCCAAGCAGATTTAGTTAACCATCTGCAACCGCTGTTATTCGATATCCACCTCGAGATCTGTCAAGAAACTGCGATCGCTCTCGGTCGTATCGGCACAGCAACCTCAGCCAAAGCTTTAAATCCACTCCTGCAATCTTCCTTAACTCCCGATAGTTTAAAATTAACTGTAGTGCGAGCATTAGGCTGGATCGAGGATGGGGAAGCTTTAAATTATCTAGAAAAGGCTTTATATAGCGAAAATGTCTTGATTTGTCGGGAAATTATCGCTATTCTCGGCCGGCAAACCTGCCAGAAATTACGCCAACAAGCAGGGGAAATTCTCGGTAATTTTTATCACTCCCATCCCGCGATCCTCGCTGATACGGGAGTTAAACAGTCTCTAGCGATCGCTTTAGGAGAATTAGATCGGGATAATAAAAGTATTTTGCTGACTTTAGCAGCCGATGGGGAAGCAATCGTCCGTCTCCATGCTCTCAGCGCCCTGAAAAAGCTAGATCATGGGACTATATAGGGTTGGCTGAAAAAGTTTGTTGGTGGGGGTAGGGTGTAGGGTGTAGGGTGTAGGGTGTAGGGGAGATGGCTGATGGCTAAAAAGCTGATAACAAGGGCCGAATCTAAAACCTAATTGGTTAAGCTAAAAGCTTCGATGTACTTAGTTTCTAACCTTCTTTTTAAGTAGGAGAATTGCCAGATCCTGTCTTTTGCACGAGTGCCTGTTGCCTCTTGCCTTCAGAAGCTGATTACTGATAACTGATCACTGATTACTGATCACTGATTTAAGGTCTTTGCAGGAAGATTAATTCTTCAACGGGGAGGAAATCATAGTATTGACCTTGATTGGCTAAAACTGCGATTAAATGGAGACGAGCATCGGGTTCAATGTGTAATCCTTCCCAGGGGACAGCAATTTCCAAACATTGATTAAAAGAAGCTTTGGCACTACTAGGAACTCGCTGCCAAGTAAAATATTCTTGAGCGACTTCTAACCAAGTAAATTCCGTGATTAAATTTATTCCTAGATGATGATGATAACCGTAATCGAGGGGCGATCGAGGGGGAATATCTGCTAAGGGAATTGGACTTTGCAGACGATGCACTTCATCATAATACCAATATAAATGCACTTCAGGCGGGATATCTTTGCCTAATTCAGCCCCCGGTTTCCAATCGAAACGCAGATAAAAATTGAGGTGATCCCAACCGAAAAAGAGCCTTTGTACTAAGGAAGTCCGGTGCATTGTACCACTGGCGCCGCCAATTTCGATCCGTCCAGCTTTATCCCAATCCTGTTCGTCCCCAAAACCGTCGATAATGGGGTGAATAAAAGCTAGTGGACGATTACTTTGTTTATCTCCGTGTTCTTCCACCGGTTCGAGCAAATAGGAGGGAATTGGCTCATTTAAAGCTTGATAGAGGGCGATCAGGTGTTCGCGGAAAAGTTGGTCAAAAATTGCGTCATGATTGGAGGAATGGCCATAACCAAACCACCAAAACCAATCGGAACCCTCCGCTGCATACAATGCTTCCCACGCATCGGGGTTATTATCTTCCGTCGCTTCTGGGTGATTAGCGAGGGTTTGACGGGCTAAAATTAGATATTCCCAAGCTTTATTTTTAGCGGGATCGCCGATCCAAGTGGTAAAATTGGCATCGATCCAAGAGCCGCTATGAAGTTTATTGACAGGAATTTTTGCATTAGCGGGAAAGCGATCGAGATATTCGGAGACGGTGACTAATTCGATCGCTTGGTGGTCGCTTAAAAGTTGATAAAGGTTCTCTAGGAAGGGTAAACCGTCTTGATGATAGTTTTCCCAGCAGTTTTCGCCATCTAGCGCAATGGTAACTAACCAGGGTTTTTCTAGGGTCGTGGTTTCTGCGTTGGTTTTCAGTTGTTCGGCGATCGCTTCTAGGTGTTTAACTAAGTCTGTGGCGGCCTCGGTGGCTTTCATGCCACTATAGCTAAATCCGATCAGATCCGAGAGACGATGATCGCGGAAAACCATCGATAAATTGCCGTTGCTAGTTTCCAGACAGTAGGGACGATAAAGCAATTCTGGTTCGCTAATATTGCCTTTTTCGTCGCGATGAAAGTAATGTCCCAGAGACCAACCTAACACCCCCTCATCGGAACATAACCACTGAAAACCCTGTTTAGCGACAGCGGGGAGAATCGCGGGACTAACGGATTGTTCCGAGGGCCAAAGTCCTCGAGGTTGTTTATCAAAGCGATCGATATAGATTTGCCAAGCTTTCTGGAGATGGCGGGAAATATCTTCAGGATAGTGGAAATATTGCCGAGGAAGGGTCATATTCGGCACTGCTACCCGGCCGGCTTCCGAGTTGGCCAGCAGGGGTAAAATTGGATGGGTGTAGGGACTGGTAATGATTTCTAGTTGTCCGGTTTCCTGCATTAACCGGTGTTGCGGCAAGATACGACGCAGAATTTGACGCTGTTTGGAGATAATTCGCTGGCGATCGCTTAAAGTGAAGTTTTTTCCCTGTTCTAACCAGGCAGCGATTTCTGGGTCACTGTGAAAGATAGGATCAATCCAAGCGAGGTTATGCCAAGCCAAGAGATCGCTATAATCTTGGAGATGCCAATGGCTAATACACCAACTATGACCGTTTTCTTGACGCTCTGCGTATAATTGCCCGTAACGGGGGTGCGGATCGATCAGGGTACGATGGTTAGCATCGAAAAAGTGTTCGAGGATAAAGTGTTTTTGTGCCAGGGTTAACTGCGCTTCTGGGGTGACGGTGAGGGCAAGATAGGGGTCTATAGCTAGTCCGTTGACGTAATCCTCTAATTGCAGGATTAAAGAGGGGACAAGGTTGACGGTTTGGTGTAATTTGGGAAAACGTTCTAGAATCAGGATTAAATCGAGATAATCTTTCACCCCATGCAGTCGCACCCAGGGTAAGCGATATTGTCCCGAAGCATCGGTGCGAGTTTGACAGGATTTGTAGAGGGGTTGGTGTTGATGCCAAATAAAAGCGACGTAGAGAGGATAGGCCATGATAATACCGAGGAAAAGTGCATATAACAGGCTTTAAAGCCGTTATATTAGATAATAATGGACAATAAAGCCCATTATAGATTCTTAAAAGTTGATTTCGGTCACTACCATAATCCTATCAACTGGTTTTGAGGGGGTATCGTCTCTTTGTATTTGTTAAAGGATCGGCTCCTCTGGTGTTGATTATTTGCAGTTCAGCAGTAGAATCCCTAATACTATTTTTCTTACTGATTACTGATTACTGATTACTGATTACTGATTACTGTTCACTGAAAAACCCCCATCACCTCGATCGACAACATTTTTCAGGGTGATAGGATAAGCTGGAATTATCGAAACCGTAAAAATAATAGATAAATTGACATCCTCGCCGCCGTAAAACGGACGGCGATTCCCAAACCTCACGATTTAGGTTTCTGCTTCTTTCCCTTGCGGGGTTCCGCACCTGCCGCCCCAGATTTACTCTGTTCTGGTCTTATGGTCGCTCTACAGACTGACACCGCAAGCCCTGCGGCCAAAATATTTTTACTGGCGTTAATATCTCGGTCATGGTGTGTCCCACAGTCTGGACAATCCCATTCTCGAACATTTAACGGCATTTTCAAGGGCAATATACCCGCAATTACTACACCTTTTAGAGCTAGGAAACCATCTATCTATTTCGATGTAATTTCTCCCATACCAACGGCATTTATAGGCTAATTGTCGGGTTATTTCTCCCCAGCTTACATCAGATATTGCCTGAGATA
>NZ_JAPZQJ010000517.1:0-9034 GCF_027530405.1 Microcystis sp. LE19-41.2A
TCCCAGCACTTTTGCCATGAAAGGTGAATGTGGCGTTTTTCCTCAACCGCAAACAACTCCCCTGAAGCAATTTCTGCAAGAAGCCTATTTTCAGCATATCCAAGCTTATTTCAATCTTCTGGAAATTGACTGGCCGCTGACAGAAAATGTGGCTAATGCTCTCACGCTAACGGATCAAGATTTAGATGATATTGCCACTAAGTTAAGCTAATTATTCTATACTACGAACAGATTACCAAGCTTTAGGCTGAAATTGAGGATCGTTTAAAATAATTACATTGTCTCCTGACTGAGCTAAGACAAATAATCCTTGACGATAAGCATAAAGAGCAATATCGTCGGGGACAACCATTCCGGCTACCGCTCCTAATGCTTTCAGATTCTGGTAACGAGGCATTAATCTTTTGAATTTTTCTAGTCGCTCTAAATGTTCGTCAACATCGCTTTGAGTCAGTTTACTTTTCACTTCAATTAAGACGGCTTCGGTATTATTAACTACTAATAAATCTATTTCGAGTCCCCCTTCGGGGCGTTGGGCTGACACTCCTGAGTATAATTCATGAACATCAAGCCCTCTTTCTTTAAATAATCTTACCGCGGCGGGACGAATTTGCCATTCGACAAATTCTCCCAAGCGATTTCCGAGTTTTCCTAGCTGTTTATCAACTCTCTGGCTTTGCTCTTTTAAAAGTCTTTCTGTTTCTTGAAAACGGCGATCGCTTTCTTGACGTTGTTCTCGCATTAAACGTTCTGTTTCTTGAAAACGGCGATCAGTTTCTTTTTGAGCTTCGACTAATTCCCCTAATAAACGCCAGACATCATCAGCGGTTGTGGCCATCAGATTTTCCCCTTAGATTTTTATTTCAATTATTATTCTACCAAGCTTTAGTCCGACATTGTGTGCTTAGGATTTCTTGGTCTTAAAATTATTTTTTTGAGACTTTCTTCTGGCTTGTGACAACTAGGTTAAATAAAGTCAACATTCCCACTGGATAAATTTGTAGAAGAACAAAGAAGAGGATTAATTGCCTAAGAAGGGCAATGTAAAGATTGGTTAAATTTTTTACATCGGCCACTTGACAGGGGGGGGATTGTGTATTCCGTTATTATCAACTATTGGAGTTATCGCAGGCAATAGGGAAAAAAAGCTTAAGCTTTGTGGGAATTTGCCGCACCCTACTTATCCTTAACAATAGGTTTACTGCTATAAGTTTTGACCCAACAGGAACTAATTTCCTGTTCAATCGTTCTTAATAAATGAATCCTCAATTGAGTCACGTTTGTTATTGAAGATAATCGATGATTCAATTACCCAGGATTGTTCAATATCTGCTCAATATAGCAGGTGACAAGGGGAAAAAAGCTTAAGCTTTGTGGGAATTTGCCGCCTCCTAGTTGTCCTAGCTGCCTTGGCGGTTGCCAAGTAGAGAAAAGCCAGATTATTTAATTTCAACTCAATCCGTATTAGGAGAATTTTTGTCATGGCTGCGCTTGCAAATATGAATCTTATTGGCGTTCCTCATGCCGTTGAATTAATCAGCGGTATCGGCGTTGGTTTTAATTGTTTTACTGGCAAGCAGATGACGAATGCTTTGGCAGCCAATCCAACAATTCAAAACTTAGGCACTAATTCCCAAAGTTTTTTTAAGATTTGTTATTCGGCTGAAGATTTTAATAATACCGTTACCAATTCCTTAGGCGTTTCGGCGCAGATTAGCTTAAAAAAAGCCAGCAATGATTCCAGTTCTGGTTCCGATTCTAGTTCTGGTTCCGATTCTGGTTCTGGTTCTGGTTCCAGTTCCGATTCTAGTTCTACCTTTAGCGACCCTTCAGTAAGTTCAACTCTGAGCCTATCTAATGCCTTGTCTATCAATGATACTTCCGTCAGTGTTATTGTTTATGCACGGGTTGAGAACATTCATCAGGCGCTGAGTCAATGCCAGTTAAACAGTAGCATTACTGTACCGACAACGCCAAGTGAATGCTTGAACTTTTATCAACAGTATGGCGATAGTTTTGTGTCTGAATTGACGGAAGGGGCGGAGTATGTGGCAGTTTTTGTTTTTTCTTGCCAAACCAAAGAAGACCAGCGCAGTTTACAGGCGGCATTGACAGCACAGGTGACAGTGAATGTTTGTGATCATATTTCGCCAACGCTGGGCGCTAATTTGACTGCTGGCATAACAGAAACGCTGAACAATACCACCGTGCGTTGTCAGATTTATCAATCTTTAGTTGGTAGCAGCGCTAGTTTGCCGACCTTTGCCAATAGTTCAGATGTGAGTCAATTTGTCTCTAATATAGTTTCAACTGCACAAAACTTGAACGCCAATACGCCAGTGGTGTTTGATTTTGCGGTAACTGGCTATGAAACCCTGTTTGGCAGCAGTTTAAGCGCCTCGTTTATGAATATTGCGGCTAACCGACAGATTTATCTTGATTGTATTGCTCCGACCCTGACAAGTTTAGGGTATCTTGCCAGCAAATATCAGTGGATTGCTACTGCGTATCAGGCTTATAAATATAGCGGCGATACCACGTTTAGCACCAACCAAAAGCAGTTAAATAGCGATATAAGTAACGTCAATAGCTGGATTAGCAGTATTGCGGCGAACCCAACACAAACGCCGAGCATTGCTAGTTCAATTAATCCGCCACTGAGTTTAATGAACGGCATACCGGTATTTAATTATTTAGTACCGACGCAACCGCTGTTTGGGGATACCAGTAACGAGCCGTTTCAGGATATTGATGTCGGCTCTGAGGTGAGTACCTCGAGCAGCACCAGTACCAGCACAACAGCGCTAAATGCAGGGATTAATGGCTCAATTTATGGTCATAACAGCCCAACCGCTTCGGGTACTTATTCGCAAGCCACCAGCCAAACTACGGGCATAGCGACGGCGATATCGAATATTCCGGTGCTTTATATGATTACCGTTTGGGGCAATAACAATGTCGCCCAGTTTTATGCCTCTTACAACACACTAAACTATACTCATCCATTTGCTCATGGTGCTGCTAATGTGTCTTCATGTAGTGGCGCAACCCTGTTTTTAACTGCTACTAATCAGGATGATGGTGTCGATAGCTTGAAGAATCAGGTGTATATCGACAAGATGAGCGGTCAAATCTCCAACGGCGTGATTACTCAGTTGAGTTTTACCGACAGTGCTAGTCACAGCATCACCCAACCGACAAGCACCAGTGGTAGCAGTTTTAGCTGGAGTTTGCCAGCAGCAGCGACGCTGATTGGCTTTCAGGGTTATTGCAACAGCAGTAATCTCCTCGGCTTGCAGCCAATTTGCATTATCGTACAGCCAGCAAAATGGTTAGCGCCATCGATTGAGACGCAACCGTTTGTCAATACGCTGCCAGTCAGCACCTTGGGCGTGGGCTATAATTCTTTTCTTGGCAGTGCTTTGCCGAATTCCGCACTAAACAGCAGCGCCTGTACCAGCGTTGACCAGGGGGCGCAAAGCGAAGTCATTATGAAAATTTGCGCCAGTCGCCAGTCATTATCGGAAACTTTGAGCAAAACCAGGGGATTTTCCATTGGCATACCAGGCTTTAAATTGAGTCACACCAAAACCAAAACCAAAACCATCCAAGTAACCGATACCGATGTGACGCTGGTGCTGATTACCCGTGTGGTGACATCGAGTCCGGTTTATACGCAATGCAACCTATCTCCCACGTTGGCTAATTTAACCACAGAGCAATTGTTCACTGAATATGGCGATTCATTTGTCTGCGCTACGGTTAACGGCGGATTGTATGTGGCGGTATTTGTGTTTCAATGCGATAGTAGCGCCGTACAGGAAACGGTGCAAAAAACCCTGAGTGCCAGTGCGTCGATTAAATCGGCCTCTCTCGATGCCAGTTTAAGTTCCGATGTGAGCAATGCCCAAAGTTCCAAAGGTGTTAATCTGATCTGTTACCAACAGGTTATCGGTAGCAGTAGTTTCTCTTTACCAAGTATGACTGGCAATGCCGAAACCGATGCGGAGGCTTTGGTGCAGACGGCCAGCCAGTTTTCTGCCAGCCATGTAGATACGCCTTGGCTGCTGTCATTTACCACGATGGGCTATGAAGGGCTGTTACCCGCCTCGGCTTTGAGCAGCTTCCAACCGATAGTTACCAACCGCCAGACTTATCAACTACAAGTCGCGCCTACTCTGACGCAGCTTTATGGCATTTGGTCTGAGATTGAGAACATCCTCCAGATTTATACGACTTACAATTACTACGCAGACCCTAATATTGGCTTTCCCATCAGGGGACAGCAACAAATGGTCTATAACGCGATCCAAGAATTGACCGCCTGGCTGACTGATGTTGCCGCCAATCCGCAACAGGCCGCTACCTCCCCTACTGACGGTTCCTGCGATCCCCTTGACATTATTGCCAAAGGGACTCCCAGCCTTAATTACAGCATAACCATCACCCCCTGTAACAGCAGCAGCAATCGATTATCGCCGCTGTGGGGCAACAATAATTCGGTGTCCTTTCAGGATATTTGCGCCGGACAGCCATTTTTCAACAGTAATACAGCCTTTAATGGCAATTATCCAGCGAACAGTACGCCGACACCACTTTGTTTAAAAGACTTGCCCAAGATCGCTGCTGTTCAGTTACATGGCGGCGATTATGTTGATCAGCTATCAACCATTTACAGTTATCAGGCTGGGGCCCAAACCTTTAGCCATGGCGGAAGTGGTGGCGGACCTTGTTTTAATCTGAATCTAGCCGTTGATGAATTTATCAGCAGCGTTAGTGGGACTTGCGGCGATTATATCAATCAACTCACATTCCAAACCACAAGCTCCCAAGACTATACGTTCCCGCTATCACCCTCCAGCACTGGTAACACAATTAGCTGGACTGCGGCAGATAATCAAATTTTGCTAGGTTTTCAAGGTTCCTCCGGCGATTATCTCAATCAGTTGCAATTGATTGTCCTGAGTCTCAGTCCAGCCAAATGGGCAGCCCCCCTACTGGATGACCTCTCCTCCCCCTTGCCTTGTCTTCCCATCACAACCGTGGGAATTGGCTTTAACAGCTTTAGCAACAGCGCTATGCCCAATGGTGCCTTGGATTTATCATCCCTGACTATCGGCGATCAAAACGCTACTGGCAAGCAGTGGTATCAAGTCTGTTCCTCTGGTGAAAGTTTGTCAAAGACGCTGAAATATGCGATCGGCGGCGGTGCTGACGATGATTCCTTCCATCGTAAAGTTACGCGCACGGCGAAGGTGAGCAATCTATCCGTAACGGTGGTGATCTATGCCTCCCATGAAAAAACCAGCCCGATCATTAATGGCACACCGCAATTAAGCAGCAGCGCACAAAGCTTGTTTAGCAGTTCACCGACGCAGTTTTATAGTGCCTATGGCGATAGCTATGTCTCTTCGGCAGTGTTGGGTATGGAATATATTGCCCTGTTTGTTTTTGAGTGCAGCACTGTTTCGGAACAGCAATCAGTCCTCAACAGTTTAAGCGCTCAGGGAGTGGTGCCAAGTGATCCGCCCATCACTTTAAGCGCTAATCTTGCCAAAAATATTACTCAGGCGGTGTCTTCACTAACCCTTGATTTCTACGCTTACCAGGTGATACGCGGCAGTGATACGCCCCTGCCCAATCCATTTAACAGCACCGGCAGTTCCAGCAGTTCCAGCAGTTCCAGCCAAGGCGCAGCACCGTTAATGAAGGCCTTGAATCCTGAAATCAGTAAGTTATCCCTTCCCTACGCCACCAGCAGCACCTCGACCAGCGATCCTGCTAACAGCGTCACTGTAACCAATGTAATCCAAAGTCTCCTGGCATTTGCCCATGGCTTGAGTGCCAATAACGTTACTGGTTCAGGCATCGCCCTCAGTTATACCACCGCTGGTTATGAGAATCTGGTTAGTGAAACCAGTAACTGGCAATTTCTCGCCAGTAATCGCCCAGTCGCTGATGCCATTAACAGCTATCTGGGTACTCTGGCCACCATCAATAACCAGATGCAGATTGTTGACGATTTGTATCAACGTTATAACTACACTGGCGATGCCACTTTTGCCGCAAACTGTGGGCAGTTGAAAAGTGATTATCAGGCGTTGCGATCGCAACAGATTAGTTTGTTTCAAAATCCGTTTACTGCCTCCTCCTACCCAACACAACCTCAAAGTATTACTAATGGTGTACCTACGGCTAACTGGTCAATCGTTACCGGACCAATCTGGGGTAATGATGCAAGCGCCGATTTCTGGGATATTAACAGTTCAATCGCGATCGGCTGCGAAACCATCAATGGCAGTACTGTAACCACAGCAACGAGCAGCAACAACAGCAGTAACCCGACACCACTCCCGTTGAGCCAACTACCGCTGTTGATTTCTGTTTCAATTTGGGGTGGTGATTATGTCAACCAAATTGGCACAACTTACCAATCCCTCAACGGGACCCAACAGTTTGCCCATGGCAAAGGCACGGTGAATGCCTGGCCAGCACTCAACTTGAGCAAAGGAGAATTTATTACCGAAATCACTGTCATCTATGGTGATTATGTGAACGCAGTTCAATTCAGCACCAACTATGGCCAAACCTCCTTGCTTGCACCTGCCAGTTGTGATTCAGCTTCCGTTGCCACTTGGAGTGTTCCTGGGAACTGCACTCTCATCGGCTTTCAAGGCAGCAGCGGCGATTATCTGAATCAATTGCAACCGGTGTGTCTGAGTTTTTCGCCTGCTAGTTGGTCGTCCATATCTGTCAATCTCAATCAGATTTTGCTCACGCCTTTTCCATACACTCAATGTATCGCGGCAATGACTTTTCGTTCTGTTGAGGGTGTAACAAATGAATTGGATAACTATAATTTTTTCGTCTCTGCTTACCAAAGTGGCATCTCAGTTGGTCAATTTTCACCGAATCCAACCCCGCCAGATTATGTTTTACAAGTGGTGAGTAATCTTGATAATAATGGTAGCGGTACCACGGCTCTTGAGTTTCTGTTTGATCAGGGCAACCCTGGGTTTACCCCACCCTACTATTTCGTTTCCGGATCTTACGCTGGCAATATTTGGCTCAACAGCATTACTCCCGCTACTACTGGGCAATTTACAAGCAGTAATGTTACGACTCAGATCTCTGAACAAAGTGAACCCGATGCAGCAATTGCCGGACTTTTTTATTATGCCGTCACAAGCTATCTCTATGTAGCAGCGTCTAATGGCAACCTCTACTGGTATTCAGTCGGTTGGGCTAACGGCGTACCGAGCTTGTCTTATGTGGGTTCAAACAAATCTTATACGGTGGAAGCTCCGGTATCTCTGACCTTTTTCCCTGCGGGGACACTAACTAATTATGATTGTCTGCTACTCGGCGGGTGTGCGGCCACGGGGGTTGTTTTCAACGCCAAAAACCCATCTTCAACTCCTACCCTTTACGGGTATGACGGTGGATGTAATGCAACTGACGTTTGTCAAGGACCAAAAGGCATTTACTGGGCAACCCCGGCTGGCGGTTTACACTATCAACCCTATAGTGGTTTCAATGCCTCGTTAAGTCCTATTTGGACAGTACCCAGTGGACAGGTCATTTTATCTTTGGCCTATTCACCCAACGCCGGTAATGCAGATCCGGGAAATTATCCAGAGGGAGCAATCTTTATTGCCACGGCTCCGTCCAACCCCTCTAATTCCTCTATGGGCAGTATCTGGGTTGTTGATGTCAGTAATAATACGGTGGGCAATGCCGCCCAACAGGATGCAACTATCTCAGGGTCCCCTTGGGCGATCATTGCTGATGCCAATCTGAATTATATGTGTGCAACTGGTTCAGGTGGTGTTTTTCTGAGTACCTTGGCGGCTGATAATCCACAATCAAAGATGTTAGTTGCTAATGTAGTGTCTCCTGTTGCAGGGAATTCCTCGTCCACTGATCTTGTTTCCGGTGCCCCCTTGGCTTTTACACCATGAGATTCTGACACCACATGATGAATGTCTATTGTCAGGCATAATCAGTGGAGTGGTTGGGTTTGGTTACTCAACCCAACCTAAGAAACTAACCAGTACTAATTTCTTGCTCGATCGTCATTCATAAATAAGTCATCAATTTAGTTGAATTTTGCTCAAGGAGACATCAACTATGACTCAATTACCCGGAATTATTCAAAGTGCGCCCAATCAATCTTTGGGGTTTGATGCTGATTCTGTAATTACCAAAGCTACCGCCCAAAAATTTGCCAGTCAGGGTTACAAATTTTGTCTCCGTTATCTTTCCTTAGGTGCAGGAGAAGCGCCAGGAGATTTAACCTACGAAGAAGCTCTTGGCATTTTACAAGGAGGACTGGCATTAATGCCTGTGCAGCACGTTTCTTCCCCTGGTTGGGTTCCTTCCGCCCAATTGGGAACAACCTACGGCGATAATGCGGCAAATAATGCAATTTCAGTGGGGTTTCCCAGGAAAGTAAATGTTTGGTTAGATCTGGAAGGAATTAGTTCTGAAGTTTCAGCCGAAGCGGTAATTCAATACTGCACAAGTTGGTATAATGCTGTCGCAGGCGCGGGTTATTTACCCGGGTTATATGTGGGGGCTAATTCGATTTTGAATAGTCAGCAACTCTATGATTTGCCTTTTCAACATTATTGGCAATCAGAAAGTACCGTTCCCCCGGTGGCGGTTCGTAGTTATCAAATGGTACAGTCTTACGTTGGTGAACCAGTTAATGGCATTGGCATTGACCAAGATATTACCTACATTGATAAGGAAGGCGGTGTGCCTCAATGGTTAATTTTAACCTAAGTTTAATCTTTGGATAATTGACTTGACGGGCAGGTATCTATACATTGATGTTATGCCCTATACTATATAGGGTCTGCTGAAAAAGTTTTTCCTGGGGGTAGGAGTCAGGAGTCAGGAGTCAGGAGCCGGTCGTTTCAGGCTTTGTTGCCCTTGTTTTTTGTACCAAGCGATGTACTACAAGAAGGATAATGCAAGGTTTTTGAAAGTCCCAATCCTATTTTCTTGCACTAACATCGGACTTTAACAG
>NZ_JAPZQJ010000227.1:0-1457 GCF_027530405.1 Microcystis sp. LE19-41.2A
TCCAGCTACATCAAATGTTCCAAAAAAATATAGAAGAGTTAATGCAAATTAGCCGCTATCGGTTGAAGGATTACATCAAAGGACAAAGAGCGATATCGCTTGCCCTATCTACCTTCTAGCTCGCTTGTCCCCCTCTCAGAATTGGAACACGGGAATCTACTGACAGTATGCAAGCGAAAAAATGTTTCAATCCCTAATAGGGTTTAAGATTAATTGGAACAGTTTCGCTTGATTGGTACTCCAGATAAGGAAACTGTTTCAATCCCTAATAGGGTTTAAGATTAATTGTAACCAAATAATAAGTAAATACTTTTTAAGAAGTTTATGTTTCAATCCCTAGTAGGGTTTAAGATTAATTGGAACCTGATAAATCTTGGTAAAAGCGTCGTTAAGGTTGGTTTCAATCCCTAGTAGGGTTTAAGATTAATTGGAACATCAGGGTTCGCGCCCCCACCTCCCAACTTCCCCGTTTCAATCCCTAGTAGGGTTTAAGATTAATTGGAACTCGATTAAAAGCAAAGCTTGCTGAGTATCGATCTGTTTCAATCCCTAGTAGGGTTTAAGATTAATTGGAACAAGTTCCCTTTGTTTCAAAAGAAATAATAGCCGCTGTTTCAATCCCTAGTAGGGTTTAAGATTAATTGGAACGAGGTATTAAAATTTAAATCAGGCAATTTTTTGCTGTTGTTTCAATCCCTAGTAGGGTTTAAGATTAATTGGAACCTCTCAGCATATTTTTGGTCGGGCTGTGGACATCAGTTTCAATCCCTAGTAGGGTTTAAGATTAATTGGAACGGTCTGCCCAGGCTGTTTCGTACCATTCGGGCTTGTTTCAATCCCTAGTAGGGTTTAAGATTAATTGGAACCGCAGTATGGCCCCGGCCCCCTCTCGTCGATTTCGTTTCAATCCCTAGTAGGGTTTAAGATTAATTGGAACGTACGCTTGTTCTTCTACTCGATAGCCTTTATAGTGTTTCAATCCCTAGTAGGGTTTAAGATTAATTGGAACCATTTGCTTTGGTGATCCAGTCTGTAATTGATGTCATGTTTCAATCCCTAGTAGGGTTTAAGATAAATTGGAACCTGGCCAAAATGGCAGAGATGGAAGGCCAGGAAGAGTTTCAATCCCTAGTAGGGTTTAAGATTAATTGGAACAAAATATTCCTAGTGGTCTATCTGATGATGTCTTAGTTTCAATCCCTAGTAGGGTTTAAGATTAATTGGAACGGCAATGGTACTGATAGCACCTTCCCTATTAGCCAGTTTCAATCCCTAGTAGGGTTTAAGATTAATTGGAACGGTTTGTCTGGTTTGAATAAAAATAATTGCAACATCTCAAAAACCGCTGAGAGGTAAGATGAAAGCCACGACAGCATCTCTGGCCTCTCAGCCTATCGCCTGTGGCTGTTAGGTAGTGTCTAGCTAGTGACCAACTTCCAGGCTGAGACTGTTCTGGG